>JAIRSA010000076.1 GCA_031255695.1 Eubacteriales Family XIII. Incertae Sedis bacterium
CCGCGCCAATGCAGCAGGTACAGATCCAGATAGTCCGTCCTGAGCCGCCGCAGTGAGGCCTCGCAGCTTTCGAATATATTGGGCGCCCCCGCATTGTGGGGGTACACCTTCGACACCAGCATGTATTCGTCGCGGGCGATGCCATGCAGCGCCTTGCCTATCAATGTCTCCGAACGCCCTTCGCCGTACATTTCGGCCGTATCGATGAGCTTGAGGCCTAGCTCCAGCCCGCGCCGCAGCGCGGCGGCCTCGCTCCGCTCCCTTCTGGGGTCTTCGCCGATTTTCCACCCGCCCTGCCCGATGGCGGGGAGGGGCAGCCCATTGGCTGATATTGTGCGCAGAGTGTCTGCCTGCCTTTCAATGCATCCGCCTTGGCCGTCCCTCCGGGCGGAATGCCTGTCTGCCGCCGCCATTCACGCAGCCGGCCCTTCATGGGCGCCGGGCGGGACGCCTAGCCGGCGCATGGGCCGTACGGGCGCGGGCCCTGCCAAGCGGCTTGCCCGCCAGGCATTCCGCCCGCCCGCTATTTGACCAGCGCGTAGATTGCCGCCACGTCCTGCCAATACAGTTTCTTTAGGCCGCCCACCGGCCGTTCCTCCTTGCCATACGCGATGCCTGTGGCCTTTTTCGCCATATGCTCGAACTGGTCGCTGCCTATGCCGAGTTCCGACAGCGAGGCCGGCTGCCCGATCTTGCGGAAGAAATAGCCGAGCCGCGATATCGCCTCCAGGATCAGCGCCTCCGGGTCGCGGCAGCTGAGCCGGACATCCATGACATTGGCGGCAAACTGCATGAACATAGGGATATTGTCCCTATAGACATACCGCATCCAGCCAGGCGTCAACACGGCCAGCCCCGTCCCATGGGCTATGTCGTATATCGCGGAGAGCTCGTGCTCTATGTCGTGGCAGGCCCAGTCCTCCTCGCGGCCCATGCCGAGCATGTCGATATGCGCCACGGTGCCGCTGTACCCGATCTCGCACCATGCGTCATAATCCTGCGGGTTGTCCATCAGTATCAGCGCGTTCTTCATGATCGCCCGCAATGTGGCCTCGCACAGCCCGTCGGTGAGATCCGTGCGCGGGGTATTTGTGAAATACCGCTCGAACACGTGGCTCATCATGTCGGAGACGCCATTGGCGATCTGGTTCCTGGGCAGGGTGAAGAACAGCTCAGGGTTGACGAAGCTCACGAGTGGCCGCAATACCTGGCTTGTATAGCCGAGTTTCATCGCCTTCTCCTCGTTCGAGATGACGCTGGCGCCGCTGGCCTCGCTCCCAGCCGCAGGGATCGTGAGCACGGTGGCCACCGGCAGGGCCTTGGATACGGGCTTGCCCTGTTCGTAGACCTCCCATATGTCCCCCTCATAATAACGCCCCATCGCGATGGCCTTCGAAGAGTCGATGACGCTGCCCCCGCCGACGGCCAGGATCAGATCGACGCCCTCCGCCTTGCACAGCCCTATCCCCTCGCGGACCAGGCTGACGCGCGGGTTCGGCTTCACGCCGCCCAGCTCGACGAATGCCAGGCCTGCGGCATTGAGGGAAGCGACGATCCTGTCGTACAGCCCGCTTTTCTTGATGTTGCTGCCGCCGAAATGCAAGAGGGCCTTGCTGGCATGGGGCTTCAGCGTGGCGCCCACCTCATTCTCCGAGCCCTTGCCGAAAACGAAGCGGGTTGGGGCACAATAGTCAAAATTCAGCATTTCCGAATCACCATGTATATAATGCGCGATGCATTATACCCTTTCATTGCATAATAGTCTGATACACCTGATACACCCTTTTGCGGATGCCGGCCCATAACCGCGCGGGCCAATGCCCGCCTTCATGGCAGCCACGCCTGCGGTGAGGCAACACCCATATTGTACCCTTATTTTTGCACAATTTCAAGGTTTGTGCTGTTCTCCGATTAATCACGAACTTTCAACAGTTAGGGAGATAGGTTTGGTTCTGTCGGCAATTCAAACCCGAGTTTGGCGATCAACTTCCGAGTCTTTTTCGTCGTTTCGGCAACTTTCCATTCATCGGCGATTTGTACCGCATATATGCGTGAGAGGCAGTCAAGGATGCCGGCCAACGACCATTGCTTTGACAATTTCTTTTCTTTGAGCAATGTGAGAATGCGGCAGGCAACCATAAGCGTGACGTGCCCGATGAACGACCATGCTTCAAAGCCCGCGTCGTCGTGCATACAGCTTGTGTCATTCTTACATGCGTTTCGCATCGTGTCAAACATCTGCTCGATCTCCTGCCTGAGCTTGTATGTTTCATAAATCTTTTGAGGGTCTGCGTCCGTGAGAGACGTCCGAATGACGATGACGCCGAACTCGGCTTCCTTTCCCGCCGTTTCGCCTGTGATATCCCTAAGGATGTCCTTGGCGGGGTCAAACGATTTCTTGGCTGTTGCGGTTGCGTCCGATTTTTCGGCGCGTTCCACGAAGTCCGTCATCTCGTTGCTCCTGAGCTTCTCATCGCGGAACACACAGATGAGGTATCTTTCCCTTTTCTCCGAATGCACCCATATCGTTCTGTGGTGATATGAAAAGACATTTTCATACACAATGTCGGAAAGACAAACCTCGCCGGTGTTCCGCTTCAGCGGCACGATATAATCGAATTCGGGCTCCGCGAGCAACGTGAAGTTATCTCCCAACGCGAAGCCCGTGTCGCCGATGAAAGCCGCGTCCTTGACGCCCGCGTCTTCAAGCGTCAGTTTCAATGCCGTCACATCCGGGATGTTGCCCGCGACATTTCTGTAGAATGCGGGGACGCCGCCTTCATTCGATACTGCCATGATATAGACTTGGTTGATTTGGGGAAGGGATTTCTTTGTCTTCGAATGTCCGGACGCCGCCCGCAAAATGCCGCCCGACGCAGAAGTTGTTCTTGTGCCGTCAATCAGACAATAAGGTGGGGCCCCCATTGTTTCCCGCATGAATGCCGCACATGCCGCTCGGTTGCCGCCGACCGTATCAAGAAGCCCTGTGACGGATGCCGGCGAGAGGGCAAGTCCCGGGAGCGTCTTGGACATCCAAGACGATTCGTAACGGTCGCCGACCCGACAGAACGGACACGGTGATATGAGCCGCAACATTGCGACGGCGAAGATACGCTCGGCCGATTCGTCCGCGAAAGTCATCCTCAGGGCGTTCAACACGTCTTCGGCCAAAGACGAGACGAACGCGGTCGCTCCGTATTCGAGCGCATACACCGGCGCGGCGGCGTCAATAAGTTTCTTCTTTGGGACTATGCCGTCGGTTGTTACCTTTCCGATGTATTCGCCGCTGACTTTTTTCGCTTTCTTGCGTTTCGGGTCCCATTTGGATTTGAGCTTGTAAATGTAATACTGCCCTCTGATGCATTTGATCTCGCACCCGCGTTTTTTCTGTTTCTCAACCCAGTCGGGGAATGCCATTTCTCACCTCCGTATATCCTTGTACAGGTATATATGTATTGTCTCATGTTTCACTTTCATTGTCAAGCGAAAAACGGCGAATTTCTAAAGAAATTCGCCGTAGCAATATAACTTTTTTATTATGCCTATCAGGGTAAAATCAAAAAGTTAGTGTTTAAAATGATCTATACCAGATCATTTCGCAATTGCTTTCATAAAACAATTGTGGCGGCGCGAAGCAACGGTATGGGATTAGTAACAAAAATAATGAAAAAAAATACAAAATATGCCCCGAAAACATTGACATTCCACACCCATGTGATATAGTCTAGACAAGAGGCTACTTTATGGGTGGCTTTCCGTGCCATCAACACTTTATTTCTGGTTGTTTCAAAACTTGAGTATGGTGATGCTCAGGGGAAAGGATGTGCTGTATGAAAATTCGCGAACTCACTCACTCACCCGCCACTGTCTGTTGAAAAACAAGATATTGGCTGTGACGTTGGCAACAAGCCTTGTTTTTTGCACTTTTTCTGTACAGGCTAACGCAAGTTCTGCGGCTATTGAGTCGGCTGAGCAGGAATTCACTTTCAGCATGGATGGGCGGGTGGGTACACCCACCGAAAGCAAGCTCACAGGACCTAAAAACCTTCGAGAATTGACTAGTAGTGAAATGTTGGGAACTAGGCAAGGAGATATTGCTGTTCCTGCCTTGGCGAAAGGAAATGTCACGATTGCCTTTGGGGATGCGGTCACGATACGCGGAACGGCAAGCGCTGGCAGCGAGGTTTTAGATATAACTCTGAATGGTAGATTTTATCCTTTTGACTCGGGGTATTATGAAAACAATATGATTCTGGGGGATTTCAAGGCGGAGCAAAGAAGAATCACCGTCAAGAGCATAAGAGTCGATAAGGTTGCAAACTATCAGAGAATGGACATTGTCAGTAAACGATTGGATGGGGAGGCTGTTATTACGTTTTCGCTGGTTGACAATTTTACAGACAAGCAATATTATGTGCAAAGCGTAATCTCGAAAAGTGTTTATTCTCAAATTTTATCCTTATCCCACAAGTTCAGAGATGAGTTCTTTAGTGATGGTCACACTCAAGATGATTACAACAGGTTGCTCGTAGGCCTTGATCTTGGACAGCAACCTGAGAGCATCGGGAGTGGCGAAAGCGACCCAGTCACCGCTGGCACTTCTTTGTCATCAGCGACAAATCTTAGCGACTACCTTGGAGATGATCAAATTAAATCTCGGGCGGCTTCAACGCAAGCCGCAGCAAGCGTCGCAATGTACATAAATGATTTGACAAAATCTGAGCTGGAAGACTTATTGGTTGCAATAAAAGGAAAGCCCATCAATAGCAAGGGGATACCTGTCGCCGATTATGGCGTGACCCCCTTTTTTTTCAAAAATTCCGCATGGGACATAATTGGGGCTTGCTCCGCATGGAGGCTTCCTGTCAACTTTATGGGGCATTTTTACAAATGAATCAAACGCCTCAGTCGGCAGTGTCTCATCAAAAAGGCTTCTCGGGGAGACACCCGCCCAGCAATTGGATTTGTGGGGAAAGGTTGTGAGGGGAATATCTTTGGACAGCAAATCCGCATGGTTACAGAAAGCGGGAGATAATTTGTTGTTGAAAGGGGAGATAAGTACTGTAGGCTATGCTACTTGGGAGTGGGCATACAAATATTACGTGTATTATTGATATTACGGATGTTCTCGGTGACATGGGAGGCGGGAGTTATGCAGGCAAGTCAAAGTAGACGGCTGGTTATAGCTTCCCTGATTGGATTAATAATCATAATGGGTTTCATGCTGTACCACTCGTATTACGACAAATGGTCACATGAAGACACATTGCTTGCCAACATTCAGGTGGATCTGGAATTCATTGACTTAAACATCTCAGGCATACAGAAAAGGCATGATGAGATGGGATATAAGGAATTGAGGTCAGACCTGGACAAAGTCAGTAGTTTTTTTGAAGCCTTTATCAGCAAAGTCAATATCGGCAGTGTCTATATAAGCGACGATATACCGGGTGATATGGATGTAAAACTGATAATCGCTGCAATTTCCGGCTGGCCATTCATGAACATAAGCCAGTATAACGGCGTATTAGCGGAACGGCATATTTCGGCATCGTTCCCAATTTGGGATGGCGACACACAAGTAAAGTACTTAGGATCGTTCGCGGAGGATGGGATGTTGTCTGATGGGGAATTGATGTTTCTCACAGAGCTGAAATTTGATCTGGCGGTTTTAAACGAAGCCATAGGCGCAGAACGCAGATCCATGCGCAGATTCAACGTAGCTTTTGAAGCCTTTGCATACAAATGGCGATTGTCTCCTGGTGTTTGGTCGCCGTTCAATTACTTGTTGGGGGGCTGATATTGAAGATGTCCTGATCTTGTCAATAATAGTTTCAGTGAGTTTGACCACGATGTTCGGGCAGTCAAGGGGGCATACATGCCGGTGGAGATTTTCGCACCAGCGAAAATACAACCGCTTGCCCCTTGACTGTGCGCCACGAAGTAAAATGGCGCTTGGGTGTTTGACGCATATTTGCGGCAAACCCCATACCTGCTTAATACTTTACGCCACGTGATCCGCCAGCATTTCATAGTACGCGCCGCGCCTGACCGCCGGAGGCACGCCGCCGATGGCCGAGCATATCCGCCGGTTGTTCCAATAACCCATGTAATAGCGGAAAATCAGCAGTTTAAGCTGTTCGCACGTCATCTTTTTGGTGTCGTAACAGGCCATAATTTCCTCTTTCCCCCGCGCCCACATACTCTCGCATTTGGCGTTGTCGTGGCAGCGCCCCGCCGCCGAGTCCATGCTTTGGGTGATGCCGAAGCGGGCGGGCGTCCGCCGGAATTCTTCGCTGGTGTACTGGCTTCCCCTGTCGCTGTGGCTGACCGCGCCCCGCAAATCATAGCGTCCGGCGGCCTGCATGTAGGTCTCGACGCAAAGCCCCGCCCGCATGTTGTCAGAAAGCGAAACCCCCAGGCAGGTGTTGTCGAAGCAGTCGAAAACGCTGCTTTGGTATACTTTCCCGTCACATGCCGCCCACTCCGTAATGTCGGTCACCATCTTCTGATTTGGCGCTTTGGCGGTGAAGTCGCGCTTTAGCAGATTGTCTGGCTTCTGCGCCTCTTTGTCTGCTTTCGTCAGGCCCTTTGGCCTTCCCTGCTTATGCAGCAACCCATTTTCGCGCATGACATTGGCGACTGTGCTATAGCTGTGAGGGCAATCATAATCCAGTTGTAGCTTCTCGAACATCCGCCGCTTGCCATAGTTTTTGTTGAACTCGTCCTCCGCTAATATCGCCTTAATGCTCGCCAGAAGCGCGGCGTATTTGTAGGGTTTTGTCAGGTTCTTCACATATTTCGCGTACCCCTGCGGCGTGACGCCTAAAATCCGGCAATAAAGCGCGGTTTCGGCCTCCTTCGCGTGGATTTGGATATACTCGAACCTCAAACGTTTCCCTGTTTCTTCCGGCGAGCGGCGAAAAAAGCCGCCGCATCCTCCAGTATCTGGTTCTCCCTCAGAATCTGTGCGTTCTCGCCCCGTAACGCCTTGTTTTCACGCTCCAGTTCCTTGACCCTCTCCGCTAGGTTCAGCGATTTCTTTGGCGGACATTGGCAAGTCCCCATTTTTCGCGCGGCTGATCCACGTGTAAAGCGTATCCGCAGGTATTTTCAGCTGCCTCGCCGCCGCGCTCCCGCCCATCTCCTTTGCCAGCGCCACCGCGTTTGCGCGGTACTCTGCCGTGTAACTCCTTTGTGCCATTTGAATCCCACCTTTCATCTCTTTTATTTTACCACTCCGTGGTGAGATTCACTGTAACTTTTATTGTACCAGATCAGTTGAAAGTTCGTGATTAAAATCATCGTATATTCGCGGCAGATTCGCCCCCCGGATTTATTCCAGAGCCACGCCGAAGCTTCGGGTTCGCCTGTGATTTTCGTAGCGTTCGCGGCTCAGCCGTCGCGTTAATAAAAAAAAATTCGTAAAGTCAAAGGCAATGCTTGCATTTCCAAAGACGCCATGCTATAATAATTCGAATTGCCACGCGGCCCGAAGGCGGGGATATAGCGAAACCGCAAAGACGCCCGTGAAATCGGCGGCACGCGGCCCCCGAAGGGGGGGCCTGGCCTGTAGCGGGCGCTGCGGCATCAGGCATCAAAGACGCGGCCCCGAAGGCGGGGGCCTGGAGGCAATGCCATGCGCAGCGTTTGGCGGGGCGGCACGGTCTGCTGGAAATGAGGTATACGATATGGACATAAGCTACAAGAGGCTATGGCATCTGCTGATCGACAGGGACATGAAAAAGAGGGAGCTGCTGCAGCTTGCGAATATAAGCACCGCAACGCTCTCAAAGCTGACGCGGGGAGAGAATGTCAACACGGATATCCTGGTCCGGATATGCCGTGCGCTGGACTGTTCATTAGAGGACATTATGGAATTGCTGCCTGAGGGCCGGGCCGAAAGCGCAGATGGGCACGCACAAAAGGCAGATGCCGACAGGCATTGAGGGTGCACTATTATTGCAAAGGAGAAATGGTTGTCAAATGAATGAATGGAAAAATTATCCAATGGAGCGGCTGGGCGCATTGAGGGAGGAGTGCCGGCGCAAGTACGAAGGGTTTAAGGCGTCGGGCCTCAAACTGGACATGTCAAGGGGGAAACCGTCGCCGGATGTGCTGGACCTCAGCAACGGGCTGCTGGAGGCCCCGGCTTCATATATATGCGAGGATGGCACGGACGCGCGCAACTACGGGACGCCCACGGGCATTCCGGAATGCCGCAGGCTGTTCGGGGAGCTTTTGGGCATCGATCCGGATCAGATAATAGTGGGCAACAACGCGAGCCTCCAGATCATGCACGATATTGTCGGGCGGCTGTATTTCTTCGGGACGCTGGGCGGGAAGCCGTGGAAGGACCTGGAGAAGGTGAAGTTCATCTGTCCGAGCCCCGGATATGACAGGCATTTCGGGGTGAGCGGGGAGTACGGCGCCGAGATGGTCACCGTCCCGATGACGGAAGACGGGCCGGACATGGACGCCGTCGAGGCCCTGGCCGCTGAGGACGAAGCCGTCAAGGGCATATGGTGCGTGCCGCTTTACTCAAACCCGCAGGGGATAGTGTACAGCGCGGAGACCGTGGAGCGCATGGCCGGCATGAAGACGAAGGCCAAGGATTTCAGGGTGTTCTGGGACAATGCCTACGGAGTCCACCATATATATGAAGAGAACTGCCTCGCGGACATAATGGAAGCGGCCAGGCGGCACGGCAATGAAGACAGGATCTACTATTTCTTCTCCACCTCGAAGATCACCTTCCCTGGAGGCGGCATAGGCATGCTGGCCGCGAGCCCGGCCAATATCGCCGAGCAGCAGGCGCACATAGATGTACAGACCATAGGGTACGAGAAGATTGCCCAGCTCCGGGCGGTGAATTTCCTGAAGAGCCCGGAGAATATCAAGGCGCACATGTGGAAGGTGGCGGATATACTGCGGCCCAAGTTCGACATAGTCATTGACACGCTTGAAAGGGAGCTCGGCGGGACCGGGCTGGCCACATGGCAGCGCCCCAAGGGCGGCTATTTCGTGTCGGTGGATACGCTGGACGGCTGCGCCAAGGCTGTCGTGGCCAAGGCGGCGGAGGCGGGTACCGTGCTCACGGACGCCGGGGCGACATTCCCTTACGGCAAGGATCCAAGGGATTCAAATATACGGATAGCGCCGACTTTCCCGTCCGAGGGGGAGCTTCAGCAGGCCATGGACCTGTTCTGCCTGTGCGTGAAGATGGCGAGCATCGACAAGTTTATGGATGGGCGCCGCTGACGCGTGCCAGCCTTGCGGGAGAGCGGGCGGCCGGCCGACTGAGGGCCGCGATGTGGGCGAAGCGGAAGTATGGGCGGCTGGCGAAGGGCCGCGATGGAGACGAAGCGGAGGCGGCTGTCGAAGGGCCGCGGTGGAGGGGAAAATGAAGCAGGATGCAAGTGATGGGAACCGGAATACAGAGGCTTTGGCGGGGCGGCCGGCAGGGGCTTTTGCGGCGCAGGCGGCGGCCGTGGCGACGCCACGCCCGGAGGCTGCCGTGGCTGAAGCTTTGACGCCACGCCCGGAGGCTGCGGCGCAGGCGGCATTGGGGCGGCGCACGGCGCGCCCGGCAGGGCAGGCAGGGCGCCGGCTGATGGCGGCATTGACGGCCTGCCTGATGCTTGTGTGCCTTGTGGCTGGCGGCCTTGCCCATACGACGCGGGGCGCCTACGCCGCCGACACGGAGATGCGCGGGGTATGGGTGCCCACGGTGCTGTCGCTGAATTACCCCTCGAAGGCGACGACGGACCCCGACGCACTGAAAGAGGACGCGCTGCGCATACTCGACAACGCGAAGGCGCTGGGGTTCAACGCCGTGTTCTTCCAGGTGCGCCCCACGTCCGACGCACTGTACAGATCGTCGATATTCCCGTGGTCGAAATACCTGACGGGGACGCAGGGGCTGGCGCCGGAGGGGCAGTTCGACCCGCTCGCGTTCATCACCCAGGCGGCCCATGAGCGGGGTCTGCAGCTGCATGCCTGGCTCAACCCATACAGGATAACGTCAGAGGCGGCCGACAACGACAAGCTCGCGCCAGGGCATCCGGCGCTTGCGCACCCTGAATGGACTGTGCTGCATGACAGCAAGATGTACTGGAACCCAGGGGAGCCTGGCGCACGGCAGCTGATATCCGACGGTGTGCGGGAAATAGTGGAGAACTACGATGTCGACGGGATCCATATCGACGATTATTTCTATCCAGGGCAGGATTTCAATGACGCGGCAGCCTATGCGGCCTACGGGGGCGGGCTCACGCTCGCCGAATGGCGGCTGGCGAATACTGAGGCGACCGTCACCGACATGCACTATATAACGCGCTCAAGCGGCAAAAACATGGTGTTCGGCGTGAGCCCCGTAGGGATATGGGCGAACCTGGGCACGTCGCCGCTTGGCAGCGACACGCGCGGCGGGGAGGCCTATACCCAGAAATACGCCGACACCAGGGGATGGGTCAAGCGCGGCGCGCTGGATTACATAGCGCCCCAGATATATTGGAATATCGGCTTTGACGTAGCGGAGTACAAGACCCTCGTTGACTGGTGGTCCGATGTCGTCGCGGGGACCGGCGTCAAGCTGTACATCGGCCAGGCGGCATACAGGACGGGGAACCCCAACCGTGGCAGCGCGTGGCATGGCGTCTCGGAGATAGGCCGCCAGCTGGACTATAACAGGGGCAAGCCGGACGTGGACGGATATATAATGTATACATATAATACTTTCATAGAGAACCCTGAGCTGTACAGCCTCATGCAGGGCCTTAACAGCGTGCCCGCCAGTGACGCGCTGAGGCCGGGCGGGCCTGATGCGCCGGGCGGGGCGGATGGCCCGGCTGGCGGGGACGAGGCGCTGCCTGGCCAGCAGGGCGGCGCGGACGGGCAGCAGGGGGCTGCCCCGGCCGGCGGCTTCAGCGACATCGGCGGGCATTGGGCGGCCGAGTATATACTGAAGCTCGCTGGGGATGGGGTGATCCGCGGCTATCCGGACGGGAGCTTCATGCCTGACGCCATGATCAAGAGGGCGGATTTCGTGATCATGCTGACAGGGCTGTTCGGCATGCTGGAAGAAGACGGCCCCGACACCACATTCATAGACATGGCGCCCGACGCCTATTACAGAAAGGCCTTGGGCGCGGCCCAGGCCGCAGGGATAGTCACGGGCATAGGCGACAACATGTTCGCGCCGGAGGAGAATATAACCCGCCAGGACATGATGGCCATATTCTACCGCGCCCTCCTGATCAATGGAGGCATAGCGCCAGGCACACAGCTGAATTCGCTTGAAGCCTTCACGGATCGCCGCGATATCGCAGCCTACGCCGCCGCGCCCATGGCCGCGCTGGTAGAGAGCGGCTTCGTGACAGGGAACGACGGCATGCTGGAGCCGGGGAAGCCAGCCACGAGGGCGGAAACCGCTACTATGCTCTGCCGCTTCACCCAATAAGCGCCGGAGCCCCCATCCCATACTGTTCGCCGGCCGGAACCACAGCGCACAAATCTTATCCACGTCCTAGTCGGAGAACAGTATTAGCCGCTTGGGCAGGAGAACAGTATCGCAGCCATTCTTTTATCGCATTATTGGCGGCATGCAGCCGGAGGGACAGGGTTCCCGCCGGCTGCTTACGGCTATAATACTATTTTCGTTTTTTCGTGCAAGATATACACAAATAAGTTGATATTTTTTAATCCAGAGTGTATAATTACGGTATGTGGTAGTTCCACTGCTGATTTGCGGCTAAAAGTGCGCCGTGTTGTTGATCAGTAGATGCTGCCTTTTGCTGGCCGCATAAAGGCGCTGCACCTGCCTGTGGGCTTGACTGCCATGGGAAAACGGGCGGCGGGCACGGCAGGCGTGGGGATGCGCCGGGACCGTGTTCTGGGCGGGCAAAACGGCGGCAGTTAGCGACAATTTTTCAAAGGGGTGCCACCAGTATCCTGTACAAGCAATAATCAATACTGTCCTTAGGCGGGTTTCCCGTCATGTTTTGGTACAAGCGCCCGTGCCGGCCCTATAGGCCCGCTTGCGTTTGGCCTTGGCATGGCGAAAAGGCCGCCCTAGGCCTAGGTGTCCCATAAGCATTGCCAACAGGTGCTGGCCAGGTTCCATGCTGTCCAAGAGAGGGGATGATAGCCAAGAGAGTAGATTCTGGCAGGCTGCATATGTGCACCTGTTTGACAATCAGGGGCTGCGTGAAGGGCGAAAAGCAAGTCAGACGCGAAGCCGGTCCGCACGCAGCGATCTAGCAAAAAACGAAATTTTGTAGGAGGAATAGAATGGATATAATGGATAAAACAGGTGGAGCGAAAAGCATTATGAAAAGGGCGCTCTACGTTGCTTTATGCTTTACAATGATCTTTACTTGCCTACCTGTGGGGGGCGGCGCCTTCGCTGCCGATGAGGATGCCACCGACACGAAGCACACAGTGAGCTTTGACCTCAATGACGGCACGGGCACTGCGCCCGCCCCTGTCGAAGTGACCTCTGGCGCGGCCATAAGCACGGCCATAAACACCTTGCCCGACGGCACTGGCATAAGCCGCAAGGGCTACACCTTCAAAGGCTGGTATGCCAAAGTGCCGGGCCTTGGCTTTGGCGGCATGATGCCATATGAGGAGCACCCCATAGCCACTGTGGAAACCGTGATAAACGCTGATACCACGCTGTACGCGGCATGGCAGGCCGATGTGGTTTTCTTGGAAGTCCCTTATGATGAAAACAGCGACCTCGACGGCCCCAGCACAAAACGCGTCACGCTGGGGATTACGGCCGCCTCTAAGCTGATCGATAAGAACGGGGAGCCGATAGATATGGAGGATCTGGGGAGCGACTACAAAGCAACCGAACCTATATTCAAGGATCTGAACGGAAATGAGGAACTCGACCCCTACGAGGACTGGAGAAAGCCTGTAGCTGATCGTGTCAATGATCTGGCGGACAAATTGTTGGCGGATAAAACGAGTAAAAAGGGGATCGAGAAGATGGCCGGCTTGATGCTCTACAGCAGCCACCAGATGGTATTCGATCCCTATATAAGCGACGCGCAGGACGATTTCCTGACCAAGGACTATCTGCGCCACATCCTGGTGATGCAGGTAGAGAAACCGATAGACGCCGCGCTTTGGACGAACAATGTGCAGGCCTATCTTGAAGGGCTGCCCGACAGCTATGGCATCCCTGCGAACAACTCGTCAGATCCGCGCCATGGCGCAGATGTCGCGTCGTCCGCCGAGTATAATGTGACAACGGGTGGGATTTCGGCCTGGCCCTCTTCCCTCGGCATGGCGGCCACCTTCAATCCGAAGACCATGCTGAAGTTCGGCCAGATCGCCTCGACGGAATACAGGCTTATGGGGATAGCGACGGCGCTGTCGCCGCAGATCGACATTGCCACCGATCCCAGGTGGAGCCGCTTCAACGGCACCTTCGGCGAGGATCCCAAGCTGGCTGCGGATATGGCGGCCGCCTACGTGCGCGGTTTCCAGTCGAGCTACACGCCGGATGATGGCTTCGTTAACGAGCCGACAGGCGGATGGGGGCCCTACAGCGTCAACGCCATGATCAAGCACTGGCCCGGCGGCGGTTCTGGCGAGGGCGGGCAGGACGCGCACTATGAATACGGCAAATACGCGGTGTATCCCGGAGGCAACTTCAACGCCCACCTGATCCCCTTTGTGGATGGCGCACTTGGCGGCAAAAACAAAGTAGGGCAGACCGAAAAGGCGACGGCGGTGATGCCCTATTACACGGTATCATATCTGCAGGTCCCGGGTTCCGAGCCGAACTCGTCCAACCTGCCAGGCGCAAAGCTGAATATGGCCAACGCCTACAGCGATTACATGATCAATGATCTTCTGCGCGGCGCCTACAAGTTCAATGGCGTGGTGTGCACGGACTGGAACGTGATCGGGCCGTCGGCAAGCCCCGAAGGCTCCATGTTCGGGCCTACGCCAGGCATGATCTGGGGCGTGGACGATCACTATCCGGCGATCAAAGGTTTCAGCCCCACTGACAGGCAGGGCAGGGCCGACCTCCTGCTGCGCGCCGGCGTGAACCAGTTCGGCGGGCTGAACACGATAGAGCCGATAGTGGCTGCATACAATGCCAACGAAGAGGAGATCGAACCCTTCATACTGGCCTCCACGAAGGCCCTGTTGACAAACATATTCAACCCAGGCCTGTTCGAGAATCCCTATGTAGACATCGAAGAAGCCACTAAATTACTCGGAAGCGAAGACTTTGTCGAGGCTGGCTACCAGGCGCAGCTCGACTCCATGGTCCTGCTCAAGAACAAGGAGAATCTGCTGCCGCTCAAAGACGGCACCAAGGTCTATCTGCCCGGCGCAGCCACCAAGGGAGAGGGAGGCAGGGAAACCGACCGCACCGTGGATGCGGACACTCTGGCGCTGGTGCAGAAATATTTCGGCCAAGATAACGTGATCACGAATCCCGCAGATGCTGGCGCGGCGAATGTCGCCCTTGTCTTCGGGAAATCCCTCCTGTTCGGGGGCGGCGCATATGTCGGGACGAGTATAGCATTTAAGCCGGCGGCGCTGGACTATAAGGCATACACGGCCACTGGCGCACGCGCGGTAAGCGTGGCGGGCGCGCCTATAAGGAATAGCAGCGGCGACGTCACAGGCAGGACAAACAACTCATACAGAGGCAAGACGGCGAACCCCTTCGATCCGATCCC
>JAIRSA010000191.1 GCA_031255695.1 Eubacteriales Family XIII. Incertae Sedis bacterium
ATATTGTAGAAATCCAGCGATGAGGCGTCTTTCTCGCGAAGCTGGACGATCGTGCAGCCGCCGGCCAGCGCCGCCGCGACGCCTTCTTCCAGGCTCGGCGAACTCATATGAGCGCGGTCGGTGACCAGATATAGAGAATAATCCAAAGAACCCTTGTCAAATACCATAAATATATCCTTTGCGATGGCGCCCGCCTACGGGCGACTCTCGCCATTCAGCGGCACAGGCCGGCCAGCAGCATCCGCCGGACATCAGCCAGCGGCGCCCGCCCGCCAGCGGCTTCAGCCATCAGCCACGTCGACCCGCAAGCAGCCCAGCTATTTGACGGCACAGGCCGGCAGCAGCATCCGCCGGACACCGGCCAGCGGCTTCAGCTATTCAGCGGCCCCCGCCAGCCCGCCAGCGGCTTTAGCTTTGCGCCAGCCCGTGGCGGTACAGATCGTAAAAGTGGTTTGTGGGGCCGTTCCCCCGCCCGATGTCGAGCGAATGCGCGATGGCCATATTGATATATCCCTTCGCGAGATCTATCGCGTGGTGCACGGGGTGGCCGAGGGCCAGGTTTGAAGCGATGGCCGAAGAGTAGGTGCAGCCCGTGCCATGCGTATTCTTTGTATCCACGCGCGGCGCCGAAAAATAGCTGTATGCCTTGCCGTCAAACAGGACGTCGACCGCGTCGCCCTGGGAGTGCCCGCCTTTGATCAGCACATTGTGGCAGCCCATGCTGTGTATGGCCGCAGCCGCACGCTCCATATCCTGCAGCGTGCCGATGGCCATGCCGGCGATCTTCTCCGCCTCTGGTATGTTGGGCGTGAGTATATCGGCGCGCGGTATTATCAGATCGATGAGGCAGCTTATGGCGGACGGGTCCATGAGGGGCGCGCCGTTTTTGGCGCACATGACAGGGTCTATCACTATATTGCGGGGGGCGTACTCGAGCAGCTTCCCGTGGACTGCCTGCATGCAGACCGCGCTGGACAGCATGCCGATCTTCACCGCGTCCACTTCGATGTCCTCAAAGACGGCATCGAACTGTTTGCGTATTATGTCGCTACTGACATCCTGGAAGTCAATGACCCGGCTGGTGTTCTCGGCCACGACGGAAATGATCACGCTCATGCCAAACACCCCATGTGCGGAGAATGTCTTGAGGTCGGCCTGGATCCCTGCGCCGCCGCTGCAGTCGGAACCCGCGACGCTCAGCACTTTTTTCATACCTGCCTCCATTGCGGCCACCCAGCCGCCACAAAATCTAATACCATTGTTCGAATGAAATTATAACAGGGCGGCGTCAGCTAGGGTCGCCCTGGGCGTTTTTCCATGAATTCGCTATTGCCATGCGCTGGACCTTGCCGGAGATCGTCTTCGGCAGTTCCTGGACGAACTCGATGATTCGGGGGCATTTGTAGTCGGAGGTGAGCGTTTTGACGAACCTGCGTATCTCGCGCTTGAGCTTTTCCGAGGCTTCATAGCCGTTGTTGAGGATGACGCTCGCCTTCACCACATGCCCGCGCAGGGCGTTGGGGACGCCGGTCACGGCGCATTCCAGGACGGCCGGGTGCTTCATGAGCACGCTCTCCACCTCGAATGGGCCGATGCGGTAGCCGGCGGACTTGATGATGTCGTCGCCCCTGCCGATGTACCAGATATAGCCGTCTTCGTCCTTCTTGGCAATATCGCCTGTGTGGTAGAGGCCGCCGCGCCAAGCTTCGTCAGTCAATGCCCTGTCCTTGTAATATCCCATGTAAATGCCGATGTCGCCAGGCTGTGCGCGTACACAAATCTCCCCAGCCTCCCCAGGGCCCGCTTCCATTCCCGCATCGTTTATCAGGACCACGTCATAGGCGGGGTTGAATTTCCCCGTCGAGCCTGGACGCGGCTCGGTATAGGCCGATGTCATCACAAGGGGCGTGGTCTCTGTCTGGCCATAGGCCTCATAGATGGAAAGCCCTGTCATTTCCTTGAACCGCGCGAAGACCTCCTCGTTGAGCGGCTCGCCTGCGGACGTGACGTGCTCCAGGGAGCTTAGGTCATAGGAACGCAGGTTCATATTGACTAGGACGCGGTAAGCGGTGGGCGGGGCACAGAGCGACGTGACCTTGTAATGGCTGATGATCTGCATGAGCCTGTGCGCGTCGAAGTGGTCGTGATCATATATAAATATGGCCGATTCGCAGAGCCACTGCCCGAACAGCTTGCCCCACGCCGCCTTGGCCCAGCCGGTGTCGGCGAGGGTGAGGTGCAGGCTGCCGGAATGCAGCGAATGCCAGTAGCGCGCGGTCGAGATATGGCCCAGCGGGTAGACGTAGTTGTGGGCCACCATCTTGGGGAGCCCGGTCGTCCCGGAGGTGAAGTACAGCAGCATCAGGTCGCCGTTCGAAGTGACGCGGCTGATGGGCGGCAGGCCGGCTTCGGCGCCGCCGGAAAATGCTTCCATCCCGCTGTCGAACGAGAGCCAGCCATCCTGGGCCTCGCCCAGCTTGACGAGCGTGCGGACGGTGGGCGAGCCCGCCATGGCGCTGCTGACGGTATCTGTCAGCGAGCTTTCCTCAGTGGTCAGTATGCACGCCACAGAGGCCGCGTTGTTGCGGTAGATGATATCGTCCACAGTCAGGAGGTGCGTGGCGGGTATGGGCACGGCGCCCAGCTTCATCAGCCCAAGGAGGGCGAACCAGAACTGCGCGCGCCGTTTCAGGATCATCATCACCGTGTCCCCGCGCCCTATGCCAATGGA
>JAIRSA010000200.1 GCA_031255695.1 Eubacteriales Family XIII. Incertae Sedis bacterium
TCGAACACGGGCAGCCCCGCCAGCGAGATGATTTCGCTGTTCACGGGCACGGAATACAACCATGCCTCGCTTGCGTTCGACAGCGAGCTGAAGACCATTGTGAGCTACAATGGCGGCACCAATGTCTACCCGCCGGGGATGAATCAGGAAATGCTGGAGTATTTCAACCAGAAGGCGGATTCTTCGATATTGGTCTACAGGCTTGAGGCGCGCCTGAGCCAGAAGGAGATGATACTGGAAAAGCTGGAGCGGATCAACCGGGAGGGCAGCGCTTACAATCTTCTGGGCCTTATAACGAAGCATTCCCATAAGCCTAACATAATGTTCTGCTCGCAGTTCGTCTATAAAATGCTTGAATATTCGGGGCTTTCGTATTTCAAAAAGAGGGATGCCGAGGTGAAGCCCACCGATTTCGTGGAGCTCGACTACCGCCGCAAGCTGGAATTCGTGTACGAGCTCCGGCTGAACGCGCGGGAATGGGCTGTGGAAGGACGGTAGCCTGCGCAGAATGGGGCGGCAGTGGACTTGGCGCAAGCGGTGGCCGGCGCCGAAGCAGGTGCGGATGGATGAACCGGGCGCAAGCGGCGGCCGGCGTTGGTGCGGTCGGATGAACCGGGCGAACGGGGACGGGCGCCGAAGCAGGTGCGGATGGCTGAACCGGGCGCAAGCGGCGGCCGGCGCTGGTGCGGACGGATGAACCGGGCGCAAGCGGTAGCCCGCGCTGGCTAAAACGCCTGCTGGTAACGTGGGGGCGGCGGCCTGCTGCCTCAATGCCCCGCCAATACCTCTTCTTTGCCGTTCAGGCCGATCACTTTTTCGCCCTTGTTACGTAGGCTTTTGATGGTTTCTATCGCTTCTGCGGTAAATTTTTCGCCGGGGCATACAAGCGGGATGCCCGGCGGGTATGGTATGACGCTTGCTGCGCACACGGCGCCTACGGCCTCGTCCAGCGGCAGCCATTGCTTGGCCGCAGGCAGCGGGAATATGGCGGCGCGGGCGCCGGCAGCGGTCTGGGCCGCCGCCCCCGTCCCAGCGCCGGCCGGGGCTTGGGGGGCGCCAGCCGGGAGCGGGGCTGCCGCGTTCGTCTCGACGACGGCAGCGGTCTGAGCCGCCGCCTCCGTCCCAGCGCCGGCCGGGGCTTGGGGGGCGCCAGCCGGGATCGGGGCCGCCGCGTTCGTCTCGACGATGGCAGCGGTCTGAGCCGCCGCCTCCGTCCCCGCGCCGGCCGGGGCTTGGGGGGCGCCGCGCCGCCCGTGCCGCTTGGCGGATATATCCTCCAGGGCGCTGAGCAGCTGCCCGATATCGCCCCTGGTGTTCCCTATGCCCGTCATGCACATAAGCAGCCTGCCCGTATACAGTTCGGCGATTATTCCGTAATCCCGATCCAATATCGCCTCAAGCTCGCCGCCGTCCACGCCGGCAAAGCCGAAATTCAGCTTCGTCCGGTCAAAAAGCGGTCCGCCGCCGAAGACATCCAGCCCTGGCACAGCAGAAGCATTATCGTAGAAATACAGGATATTGTCATGCCATCGGCGCATCAGCCCCTCGCCGGCACTTTCTAGGATGGCGGCATTGATGTCAAGCGACGCCATCAGCGGATAGGACGGGCTCGAAGTCTCGATGCACTGAAGCTTGTCGTCCAGCGTGGCCTCGTCGATCCGCCCGCCGCAGATATTCATCACGGCGCTTTGGGTAAATGATGCCAATGTCTTGTGTATGCTGTTTATGACGATGTCGGCGCCGCATTCTTCTGCCGGCTTGGGCAGGCCGGAAATGCCATGCTTCCGGAAAAACTTCAGGTGCGCCCCGTGCGCCTGATCGACGATCAGCACCTTGCCGTGGGCGTGCGTTATCTCAGCGATGGATTCTATGTCCGAGCATACGCCGTAATAGTTCGGGCTGGGGAGGATGACCGCGCCTGCGCCGGGGTTCCCGGCGAGCAGCCTTTCGATCTCGTCTGGCGGCACGGGCCCGGAGATCCCGTAGCCGGGGAGCAGGCTGGGATAGGCATAGACCGGGCTGATGCCGCCCAGCGTCAATGCATTAAATATCGATTTGTGGCTGTTCCTGGCCATTATAAGCTGGCCGCCCCTATCGACGCAGGCCAGTATGGCGGCAATAAGCCCGCAGCTGCTGCCATTCACCAGTAGGCGGGAACTGCCCACGCCGTAGAGCCGCGCATAGCGCTTCTGGGCCTCGCCGATCAAGCCTTCGGCCTGGAACAGGTTGTCGGCGCCAGGTATCTCAGTAATGTCGCAGCCCATTATATTATCTAGGAACGCGCCGAAGCCATGCTCGCGGTATATCGCGCTGCCTTTGTGGCCGGGCATGTGGAAAGATACAGTTTTTCTCTCTGAGTGCCTTCTCAAAAAGCCATATAAGGAGGTGCTGCCCAAAGCCGCCTCAGCGTTTCCGGGCCCAACGGCATGGGCGCCTCCGCGTCCCGTACCAGCGGCGCTAGAAAAATTTTCCAAATAATTCTCCATTGTAAATACGATCTTATCCCCCATTGCGCAGCCGGGCTGCGTGTTATTTGACCAAAAATCCTATCGCGCGGTCGAGCGCTTCCAGGGTTGACATGTCCCCGTCGTTTATCGCGTCGACTATGCAGTGCTCTATATGGTCCTTCAAAATGATCTCGCAGACGCCGTTGATCGCGGAACGCACTGCGGAAAGCTGGATCAGCACCTCGGCGCAGTCGCGCCCGTCCTCAACCATGCCGCGCACGGCGGTCAGGTGCCCGATGGCGCGCGACATGCGGTTAAGCACAGCTTTCGTGTGTGTGTGCGTGTGGCTGTGCGCCGCC
>JAIRSA010000103.1 GCA_031255695.1 Eubacteriales Family XIII. Incertae Sedis bacterium
ACGAAATATGGCTGCGCGCCATATTCCCCGATGTCTTTAAAGATAAAAACCATCAGGTCATTGCCATTCAATGCCCGCTGTTCGCTGTAATTGATAAAGCCTGTGTCGATCAAGCCGGCGTCGGCGTCATAGCAGCTCACGGTGTACGGGCTTTCCTCGGTTATCTCGATATATGCGAATGGGGCATCCCCGTCGTATTCGGTCAGCTCCCACCGGCCGATATAATCATGCGGGCTTCCGGTTTCAGACGTTATCCGCCCTGCGATATCCTCTTCTTCATCTGCAGGCCCGGCGCCCGCCGGCTCGGTGCCGCCGCAAGCGGAAAGAAACAAGGCGCATAACAATGCACACAGAACAGTATATATCGTGGCCTGGCGCGGGTTCATATAAATCGCCTCCTTGAGCAAAATCGCTACGAAAACTGGCCAAACTGGTGTATAATCATAGTGGTATTGTTTCGTCCCCATGATTATACCATACGCCCTCTTTTTTATCTTGTTGAAAATGCATATTTTTTTCAATGTTTGTGAAATTATGCAATCCCCTTGCTTTATAGGGGCCCGGTGGCGGAATGCCAAAACCCCTGCCGGCCCCAAAAGGAGACGCCCGATTTATGAAAAAGGCACTGACTGCGTCTGCAAATAAATATTTCGGGGAGAGCCAGGACTTCCGGGTGCGGATTTTTAACACGCTCGGCCTTCTTGGCTTCCTGCTGGGCCTCGCCTTTGGGACTTTCGCATTTTTTATTCATCCCTCGCCGATAAACATCGTCGCCAATTACAGCGCGTCCGCCGTTGCCATTATCGTTATCCTGCTTGCAAACAAGACTGGGCGGTACAAGCTGTTCTTCCTATTGACCGTCGTCTTGGTATTCGTCATAATATTCCCTGCCCTGTTTTTTATGGGCGGCGGGATCACAAGCGGCATGCCGAGTTTTTTCGTCTTTGCTGTGGTGTTTACCGTCATAATGATGGAAGGGAGGCGGCGGGCCATATTTACCGCTGCGGAAATCGCTTTATATTTAATTTGCTTTCTGGTAGCCTATTATCGCCCGGAAACCGTCGCGCCTTTCCCTGCGGAAACGAACATGCTGAAGGATATTATCGTTGGGTGCCTGGGGTCTACCGCCGTTTTGGCCATCGCGATCTACCAGCACATTGCCGTATATGACCTCAAGCAAAAGGAGCTTGAAAAAGCGAATGCCGCGCTGGAAAGCCTTAATCACATGAAGACCGAGTTTTTGCAAAACATTTCCCATGAGCTCAGGACGCCGCTCACCGTTATGATCAACTACGCCATCGACACATTAAGCGAGCTTCGGGAAGAAACCCTGAGCGTGCCGGAAATGGAGTTTAACCAAAACCGCATCAAGGGCGAGGGCGAACGCCTGAAACGCATGGTAAGCCAGCTTTTGGACGTTACCGCCATCGAGGGCGGGCAGCGGAAGATATGCAAAGGGCGCGTTTCCCTTGCCGCGCTGCTGTCCCGCATGGCCGACGCGAATTTCAACGCATTGGACGAGAACGGCAACCGCGCCGTGCTTGACATACAGGACAGCCTGCCGGACATCGCCGCCGACATGGATTCCATCGAGCAGGTATTGCTAAACCTCATTTCCAACGCGGCCCGGCATACCAAAGGCGGCGTGATCACACTGCGCCTGTCGGCTTCGGGCGGCTATCAGGAAGTCCGGGTATCCGACACGGGCGAGGGCATATCCCCCGATGTGCTGGAGCAGGTGTTCCTGCGGTATGTTGAGCGCGAGAGCCGGGTCACCGGGCGCAGCGGGCTTGGACTGTACATATGCAAAAAACACATTGACGCCCACGGCGGCGAAATGGGGATAGAAAGCAGGCTGGGCCATGGGACCGCGGTATGGTTCCGCTTGCCTGTGGACAATGCGGAGGGGAAACACATATGAGCGAATGCAGGCCGCTTGTGCTGATGGTGGAAGACAACCAGGACGTTTTGCGCTTGAACCAAAAATGGCTTGAACGGGGCGGGTTCGACACGCTATGCGCCGAAACGCTGGCCGAAGCGAGAAGAATCTTAGAGGGGAAATCGCCGGACTTAGTGGTGCTGGACATCCTTCTGCCGGACGGCAACGGGCTTGAATGGCTGCCTGAATATAAGAAGCTGTGCGGCGCGCCGGTGCTGCTCTGCTCCGGCATGGGCGAGGACAGGCACATCCTGCAAGGGCTCGAAGCGGGCGGCGACGACTATATAGCCAAGCCGTACAACGTGGACATACTCGTCGCCCGTGTCAAGGCCATGTGGCGCAAGGAGCAGGAGGGCAGGGAAAGAATGAACGCGGCGCTGGCGGCCAGGACGCCGGAGCGCGTGATCGAGCGCGGGCCGCTGAAACTGCATATACTCGCGGGGCGCTGCTTTATGGACGGAGCGGACGCAAACCTGACGCCGAAGCAGTACGCACTGCTGTTCACCCTCATTCTGAACGAGGGGCGCGAAGTGTCCACGAAAGAACTGTACGAGTCGGCATGGGGGCTGCCCGCAAACGATAGCACATATGTCATCAAGGATCACATTTCCAAGCTGCGGGGCAAGCTCGGGATCAACGAGTTTACCGCAGTCACGATCACTTCAGAATACGGCAGCGGATACCGTTTCGATTTGGCAAAACTCTAAGGGCAGCGGGGTGGCAGGCGCCGCCGAAGGCGCCGCCAAAGTCGCCGCCGAAGGCGCCGTCGAAGTCGCCGCCGAAGGCGCCGCCGAAGTCGCTGCCGAAGTCGCCGCCAAAATTGAAAAGTCTTTTTTTGACTACCTTTCAACATTTGTCTATCCTGTGATGCTAGCATTTGTTAACAAATGATGGGAGGGTGTTTTATATTGAGTTTAAGCAAAAGTGCGCGGATTGCCCTGGCTATTGCCACGATCATGTCCCTGTCATGCGCCTGCTCCATTCAAGGCCCATCATCATCCGGGCAACAGGCGGATACGGTCGAATGCTCTGGTGTTTTGCAGACAGGCCGGTTTTATCATGACGCAAGTGAAGAGTGGCTGGATTTCTACTATATTGATTTGGGCGAAGAACAGTACGAAACCCTTGCAGCCGCCTATACCAATATGGATTTTGCGCAAGCGCCCGGCAGCGCTTCAGAACTGATGCAGACGGCGAAGGAAACGCAGGAGAACCCCTATGAGATCCAGGTCATTTCAAGCGATGAAAGCTTGGATATCTCTTCTTTCGTGGGAAAAACGGTGAGGTTTTCCGGCAGCTTCTTTGACGCGCACACCGCTTACCATGTACGTTACATCGTATTTCATATTGAAAGCATTGAGGCTGAAAGTGCTGAGGCCGCGCGTATTGATGCGAAAAGTGCTGAGGCCGCGCGTGCTGAAGCCGCGCGTATTGAGGCTGACCGTGCTGAGGGGGAGTCCAGATGACAATCACAACAGGCGCGATTCTGCTTCTTCTTGTGCTGTCCGGCGTACTTGTGTTGATTTGGAAATGCCTGAACGCGTTGTATGCGCGCCACGAAAAGCGGCTGCAGCTAAAATCCGAAACCGTACAGGGCGCGCTTGAGGAGGTTTTCCCCGGATGCAGCTACGACCCTCGTAGGTGCCTTGACCGCGAGTTCATCAGCGGCACAAGGCTCATCAATGACTGGAATGAATTAAGCGGCAACGACTATGTCAGCGGGGCATACAAAGGGCACAGCATTGAAATGTCAGATATCCATCTGGTAAAACACGAGAGGACGCGACAGCGGAATTCCAAGGGGCACTGGGTGGAGAAGGAAACGCGCGTCACACGGTTTAGTGGGCAATGGGTGGCCTGCAAATTGGACAAGCCCCTTCCTGGGATGCTTAGGCTGCGTGAAAACGTGGAACACCACGGCGCGATGAAGATGCTGTTCGGCGAGCGCCGGAGGACAAAGGATGATGTGGAAACGGAAAATGTCGCCTTCAATTCACAGTTCCAAATTCTTACAGGCGACCCCCATACCGCTTTCTATGTGCTGACGCCCCATTTTATGGAATACATCGTATCCGCCGACCGGAAAGCTGGCGGGCGGACCTGCCTTTGCTTTTCTGGGCAGTGGGTGCATATTGCCGTCCACAACAACCGGGACGCTTTCGAGCTTAAATGGGGAAACAAAGACGCTAAGGATATTCCGGCGTATAAGGCCAGGATCAGGCAGGAAATCGACTATATCACCGGCATCCTGGATGAACTGTTCCGGAATGAAAAACTCTTTTCAAAGGAGGGGACATGATGCCTGTGTACCTGATTATTCCGCTTGTTTTGGCCCTGCTCGCGCTGGCGGCGGCGATCTGGTGGATCCGGACCGGAAACGATTTTACGCGCAAGGAGATAAAAATCAGCGAGGCACTGTCGGGGATCGAGGTGTCCCTGACCAAGCGCTACGATATGCTGACAAAATTATTGGATGTGACAAAGGGGTACGCTGCCCATGAAAAGGATTTGTTCACACAGGTGATCGAGCTGCGGCGCGGCATGTCCATCGGCGAGCTCGGCGAGAAGACTGCACAGCTTGACGCGCTGAGTAACCGGATTTACGCAGTCGCAGAAGGCTATCCGGAACTGCGCTCTGCCGAGGTGTTCCAAGAGCTTCAAGCGGGCATCCGCGATGCGGAGGACCACCTGCAGGCTGCGCGCCGGCTGTATAACAGCAACGTCACCTCCTTTAACACAGCGATCGAGGTGTTTCCGTCCAGCGCCGTCGCGAAGAGAAAACAGCTGCGGAGGCATGAATTCTTTGAGACGGACGCGCCCAAGCGCACAGATGTCAAAATCAGTTTCTGAACGGGCCGGCGACAGGGCGGCGGGACCTCTATTCCAGCAGCTGGTGCATGCGCTGGGGCTTCCTGGCCTCTATCACGCAAAAAAGAGGTGATAAAAGTCACCTCTTTTATACGAAATATTCAGTTGTTTAAATTTGTAAACTAATGAACTGTCAACCGTAGCTTACAGATTTAGCTTGCTTTTGAATGTTTTAAACCTATGATGGCTTGGCAAATCCAAATTGATTAATTCCATCACAGCCTTTGCAAAATCAATCCAATCCGCATCATCAGACAATTTTATATCT
>JAIRSA010000137.1 GCA_031255695.1 Eubacteriales Family XIII. Incertae Sedis bacterium
ATTCGTCCAGATAATGCGCGGGCATATCGGGGCCGTCCCCCACATCGTAAAGCTCGCCGAGCAATGAAGCCTCTTTCGGGATGACATTTATATTCGCGCCATATGTCTTGAGCTCCCTGTTCACCTTGTCGCCCACGTCCAGCATGACGTTAAGCATGGCGGTGGCCAGGGATGCGCCAAGCGCGATGGTGAAGGCCACCATCAGCATCTTGCCTTTCTGCCTGAATAAAGCGCCGTTGACCAATCTAAAAAACATACAGTATTATACCTCCTTGGCGCGCCCGAGCCTGCCCGGCCCTGTGGCCATGGCGGCGGGCCTTCCGCCCGCAATTCCAAACCGGCATTTCCCGGCGGCGGGCCATCGTGCCTGTGCCGCCGCACGGCGGGCCTTCCTGCCCGCCTATTTGAACCTGCGCTGCTCCGCATCCAGATCCGCCGTGGCCACGCGCATTTTGCCGCCGTCTATGGTGAACGCGAGGGGGACCGGGTTGCAGCCGCCTTTGAAACCAATGGTAGCTTTGTTCATTACTACATCGCAGAGCTTGCATATGACCTCGTCGTCGCGCTCATAATAGCCCGTCGCCCCGCATATGTCGCAGGCATCGAGGCCGACGCCCCACGAAGACTCGTTTTTCTTTATCACGATAAACCGCACCTCGACATTTTCGGAAGCGGTGTATGCGAAGCGGTGCAGGTGCCCGTCGCCGATGTCCTCGACAGGTATCTCTATGAAGCCGCCGGCAATAGTCATGGGCTCGGCGGGGGACAGCGTGACCTCGCGCTGATCGTAAGCCTTGGCCACAGTCATGCTGAGCACGCAGACGGCGAAGCAGGCCAGCAGGACAGCGCTCCAGCGCCGGATGCCGCGCGCGGCGGCCTTGAGCTTCCGATGCTGGGCGGGGTTGTGCCATTCGCCCCTCGGGCGCAGGTGCCTGAACCAGAGCAGGAAGGGCAATACCAGCGCCGCGCCGACTATCAGATAAAGAAACAGATGGCTATGGTTGGACGTGAACGTCACAAAGCTGAACACCCCCTTTGACATGGGGATCATGCGCCTGCCCAGCAATATCTGGACAATGGTGGAGAACTGCCACACAGCGTTGACCAGCAATGCCGCAGTGAGCAGTATGCCGAGCAGCCTGCCGGGGATGCCGCCGCGCACCCTGTAAAGGGCGGCAGCCGTGGCCGCCACAGTCATTGCGCCGGCGAGATAGCCAATGGATTTGAAGAGGAAATCCGTGCTGAAAACGCTTTCGCCCGCAAGCACGAACTGTGAGGGGTAGAGCAGTATGGTGGGGAGGCAATGCAGGAGCAGGGCGGCGGGCAGCAGCGCCCCGGAAACCAGAAGCGCGGCGTCCCTGGCCTTGGGCAGCCGCTTGCCCATAAAACCCCAATACGCTGCAATATACACGATCGTTGTGGCAAGAGAAAAACTCTGCACGCCGAGGATGAAAAACTCGCGCTTGATAATTATGGTCATATGCATTATGAGCGCGATTATTATCGCTGCGGCCACACCGCCAATAAGACCGCCCCTGGCCCAGCGCGCATTGCTATGGCGCCAGCCTGTGCCAATGCCGGCGGCAGTGACCCCGCCAATGCCGCTGGGCGCCCCCTTGCTGCCAGCCTCTTTGGGGCCCTGCGGCGATACGTCTGCCCCTTCGTGCCCCGGCGGCCTGGCGCTGGCCACGCGGCTGTAGGCGTCAGCGGCTATAAGCAGCATCGCCGCCAGTATGGCGGCTGCCATAGAGTTTTCTATTGTAAGGATCAGATATTTCAGCATATACGGTTTATACCTTTCTTTATAGCGGGTAGCCAGATAGCGGGTAGCCAGATAGCGGGTGCCAGCATAGCGGGCGCCGGCACGGGCTGGCGTAAGGCCCAGCGCAAAGACGCCACAAACGCCTCCCGGCGCGGAGCCGCCCTCCGCATGCATGCAGGGGGCGCGGCGTTTCCGCGTGGGGGGCGTAGGGGAGGGCATTGCCAAGCGCACTGCGCCGGAATGCCTTAGTCACTGCGTGAAAATTGGCATTGCAGGGGGGTGTCTACCACTCCCTCGGCGTGTAGTTGAATTCCCATTCGGCGACCAGGGGTTCGCTCCAGAAACGCCCGGTGACGCCGGTCACATCGTCTGTGTGCAGCAGGTAGCCTTGGGATTCAGGGCTTGTGATGATGAAGCGCACCATGTACGTGCCCGCGTTCGGGAGGGCGACATTCGCGCCGTAGTGGGGGCCGTCGCTCGCGCTCATGGGCATGAATGTGCCTTCGCCCGCGAGATTGCCGCTGGAATCCTCTATCTCATAATCGACCTTGAGCCAGGGCACGAAGTCGCCGACGCCGTAGCCCAGGTTGTTGCCTTCAGCCGCCGAGATATCGGCCTCGATGTGGAAGTCCGAATCGGCCGCCGCCAGGCCCATGCCCGCCGGTTCCATGTCTACAGGCTGGAAATAGACGCCCGCCACGTTGAGGGGCCCGAGCTGCTGGTCGTCGCCGATGGGGAATTCCTCAAAACCGGCCACGCCGCCAGGGCCGACATCGCCGCCAGGGCCGTCGCTGTCGTCCGCATTTTCGTTGCCGCCACCGCCGCCCCCACAGGCCGCGAGGCTAAGGGCCGCAATACACAACATAAGGAATAAGGCTAATATTTTCTTGATCTTCATTTCTGTTTTTCCTCCATCTTCGTTTCAATCCGATTTCACGAGCCGGTTTCCCGATTGCGTTACAGCCCATACCGATTCCATTTCAGGCCCGTCCGATTCCACTCCGGGCCCGTCCGGCTCCGTTCCAGGCCCGCCCGATTCCACTTCGGGCCCATTCCCCCGATTTCGTTACGGTTCTGCCGCGATCTCGTCCGGCCTCGTTCGATCTGATTGACATGTACACGAATTTCTTCTATCTACTTTGATCCGCAGGCACTGTGCGCCCTATTGCGGCAGTGTGCGGGATCTTGCGGGATATATCGCGCTGCCGGCATAGCCGGCGGGCATCATCAGGCCTGCGCCCTCTGCGCCTCTGCCCCGGCGCGGGCCTTCCGGCCCCTGCGCATCTGTATGACGAATGTGACGACGGTCACGATCAGCAGCCCTATCTGCGGGAACAGGGTCTCGGCCGTCGGGTAGATGCCGAGGATATCGACAGTGCCGACGCCGGGCAGGGCGGTCACGCTGATCACATTGCCCTCCTGAAGCTCCTTGATGCCCGAACCCAGGAACGAGATGCACATGAGCGCCAGCAGCACGCTGGTACCCATAAAGAAGGGCTTGAGCGGCAATGTGAAGCTTAGGACGCGGATAAGCACATATATTACCACAAGGGCGACGGCGCCCACGCCCAGCCCGATCCAGACCATATTGACATATTGGTCGGTGCCCGCGAGCAGCGCCTGGTAGAACAGTATGGTTTCGGCGCCTTCGCGGAAGACGGCCAGAAAAGCCGCGAATGCCAGGGAAAACACGCTGCCCCTGGTCATGGAGGCCTGTACCATCCCCTCGATATAGCCCATCCACGCGGCGGCCTCGGCCTTCGACACCATCCAGTTGCTGACATAGAAGAGCACGGCCACGGCAATGAGCATGGTGACGCCTTCGACTATCTCCTGGTTTGCCCCCGAATCCACGCCCGACATAGCGTTGAGCACGAAGGCCATGGCGACGCTGAGCGCCAACGCCACGGCGGAACCCCAGTAGACGGCCCTTGTGCGGTGCTTGTTGCCGCTCTTGACCAGGTAGGCGATGATCGCGCCCACCACGAGTATGGCCTCAAAGCCCTCGCGCGTGATGATGAGCAGGGAGGCGACAAATGTGCCCGCGGCGCTCTCCTGCTTGCCGTCCAGGGCATTCGCGTCCTCGCGCAGATAGAGGATCAGCCTGTCGAGCGAAGAGCGCGCGTCAGCGTCGCGGCCCTCCGTCATCGCCCTTTTCGCGAAACTGAACTCGTACTCGACCTGGGAGGCGCGCTCGCCGGAGATATAGGCCATGACGGTCTTCTCGTAGCCGAGCTTCTCGTAATAGCCGAAATACGCCTCGTCAACCTTCGACTTGCCGGCATCTGCGCCCTCGGAGGCATAGATGTCGTAGGCGTCGTTCAGCACGGTCTCCATGTCGTCAACAACCTGGTTCCACGTCTCATAGGCCGCGAAGGCGCTCATGGGCAAGGCCATGGGCAGGGCCAGGAATATAATGAATATGATGGCTACAATCCTTTTCAGGCACATAATATATCGCCCCTTTCATAAATGGGAATAGCATACGATTAGCAAGCAGCCGGATGGCGGCTGCGGCCGTGCGTGGCAATGGCAATGGGGCTGCCCTGGCTGCGTCCTGCGAGGTGGCGGCCGCGCCCCCGTGCGCGGCAATGGCAATGGGGCTGCCCTGGCTGCGTCCTGCGAGGTGGCGGCCGCGCCCCGTGCGCGGCAATGGCAGGCTTAGACGCATAGGGCCATGGCCGGGCCGCACGATCCCATTAAAAACATATCTGCGAATACGGCCGGCCGAGCGAGTTAGCTTTCGCTATTCACTAATACGTTAGCACGAGCTAATAAATATGTCAATATCTAACTATGAAAAAGAACTAAAAAAATAAACAAAGACGGCGTATAGGTCAAGTTCAAGGCCTGGTTTTGCGGCGCCGGGCCGCCGCAATGGAGGGCCAATAGAATTATAATAAAAACAGAATTGAAAAACATCTTGACATTTCCTGCTATATGAGTAAACTTAATGTAGTGCTGCTGCGGATAGCGTATGCTAATCGAACCGGAACTGTCGGCGATCCAGGGGAATGGTTGGCGGCAATCAGGCGGCAGCCCATGTAGCCCATATATAGGACGTGAAGTTAAGTGAAGCTAAGGAGGTACTTGAATGTTTAAAAGAATTGGCAGAAGGGCGATGGCGGCAATCTGCTGCGTAGCCCTTATCGGTTCCGGGCTTTATGCCCCTAGCGTGTTCGCGGAGCATTGGGCCGACGAGCAGATGCAGAAATACCAGGACATTGGCGTTATCAATGGCTATCCTGACGGAAGCTTGGGCGAGGACAGGGTAGTGACCAGAGCGGAGGCCGCGAAGATCTTTTCCGAGCTGCTGGCAAGGCGGGATCTGCAGTCTGCGGAGAGTTTCAGCGATGTGCCGGCGTCGCACTGGGCGCGTGGCCATGTGCAGAATGTGAGCGCCCTGGGCATCATGAACGGGACCGGGGACGGTCTCTTCGAGCCCGAAGCGCAGATCACCAGGGAACAGGCGGCCACCGTGCTTAACAGGGTGTTCGCGAAGTTCATGGCCGGCACCCCCGCGAACGGGTTTTCGGATTCCGCCGCAGTGGCGCCATGGGCGGGCGAGGCAGTGGCGGCCCTTGCCGGGAGCGGCTTCATTGCCGGATACCCGGACGGGAGCTTCAAGCCGCAGACGGGCCTGACCAGGGCGGAACTGGTGACGATCATAGACAAGATCGTGCCCAATATCGTGTTCTCGGCAACTGATGTCAAAGAAAGCTACACGGGGAATGTGCTCGTGCTGGCCGCAGGCATCGACCTTTCGAAGGCGGAGATCTCCGGCAATGTGGCTGTAGCCGGGGCGGCAGTGGGGGAGCCCCCGAAACTCAGCGAGTCCTTCAGCGGGGCCCTGGCCATCGTAGAGCCGGCCGCAGCGCCGCAGGAAAACTATTTGGCGACGGCGGAGACGCCGACCACAGACACGCCGGCTAGCAACGGCCAGGCCGGATCCGGAACCGGGGCCGGCTCAGGATCGGGTTCGGGCGGCGGCTCGCCTGCGGTGGTGCCACCGTCGATCACGGTCACATTCGACCCGGCGACGGACGCCTACACAGCCGCAGGCGTCAACTATCTGCTGTTCGGCGTAAGCGGCGACTACAAGCAGCTGTCCTTCAGCATAGGCGGCAACACGATCGCGGCCTCACCGGTGCTGACATCGAAGGGCACGGCGACATTGGTGAAGATCGCAGTGCCCGAAGGCCTGGCGGCAGGCGAGCTGCTTGTCAAGCAGGGCGCGAGGACGCTCATAAGCAACAAGGCCTTTTCCTTCGACGCGGCCGGCAAGGCTGCGCCCAAGACGCTCTACGGCGAAGTGCCGATGGGATTCAGCGAGCTTTACCATGACGTTACCGCCAACAGCGCGGAGCCTGGCAGCGTGCCGCAGGAGCCTGCGGCAACGAGCTTCGACGCGGCAGGGGCCGTGGCGGCGCCTAAGCTGTTCATCGCCGGCGGCACAAGGACCGGCGGGGCTGGCGGCACACAGTACCCGATATATATCAACGGGGACGAGGGCCTTGAGAAGGTGGATGTCGTGTCAAGCGCCACCTACGGCGACAACCCGCATTTCGTCCCGACGGGGAATATGGAGATAAATTACGAGGATCCGATGACCAAGGGCGACGATCACGCCATTGTCGGGGTGCAGAAGGTCCAGGTGATGGCCGACTTCGATCTGTACGCCAACGCTCTGCTGCTTGAGGCGGCGGGCAAGGGCACGCCGCAGACGGCAGCCGTGGCGGCCAAGATGAAGGGCTTCGAGCTGGGCTATACGGAATTCGCCGACGGCACTGTGGCCGACAAGAGCGGCGCGCCTGCCGCGGCGCCTGGCGTGTACAAGGCCAAAAGCCTGCTGAACGACGGGAACTGGGGCGCGCGCGTGCTGGTGAACGAGGATGCCGCCAAGCCCCTGCCAGACACAATAGCCGATCCCGCGGTCTCATACGGCGTGACTTGGGGCGACAAGGTCATCAGCTTCAACTTCGCCCCGTTCGAGACAGAGGGCCTCGACGCGAACAAATTGTGGGAAGACTACTTCGATTATCTCTACGGCGGTTACGTGGAGGACAGCGAGGGGCACGTGGAGCCGCTGGTCTTCCTGCAGAACATGTTCACCCATAGGCCGCACACGAATGTGGAGGTGGCGATCTCGCCGTCTAGGTTCAGCCGTTTAGGCAACCTTAAATCGCCCGATGCGTACAAGGTGACGATCTTCGCCTATGGCTTTGAGGACATAGAGTTTTCGGGGATCAACGTCGCGGAATACGGCAATTCAGAGGCCGCTATAGAGCAGGGCACTGCCTTTGACATAAAGCTGGGCGACGAAAGCACATATTTCGAGGACGGGCATCTGCACATCGCAGGGCTGGAGGCATCCTATCTCGATGCCTACGATCCTGGGCAGGCGAAGCTGCTGAAGGGCGGCTCCGAGGTGGACGCCGCGCTCTACAAGGTGGAGAAGCTGGAAGGCGAGATCGAGCTGACCTTTGAAGACGGATTCTTCGCGGAAGGCCTGCAGGGCAGCTATACCCTAAAGCTGCAGGAGGACACCCCTGAAGTCGTCTCCAAGGCATTCACGTTCACGGTCAACAACGTCATCGCGAGGCCGGGGCTGAAGCTTCCGGACGGCAGCACCGTGCCGGCGGATACTGTGGATGCGGCGGCCGAAGCGGCCAAGGGCGGCGCCATAGAGTTTGACGGCACAGGCGCGGCCGCATTTGCGCGCGCCATAACCACCGCAGGCAGGGGCGCTGTAAGCCAGATCAAGGATGTGACGCCAGGGGCGGAAGCGGTTGCGGAGGCCATAGGCGGCGCGATTTCAAGGGCCGACGCCAGCGCCCCCTACGTCATAGACCTCGCGTCGGACAAGTTCGCCGCCGGGCATACATATGAGATAAGCCTGGTGTCAGCCAACTTCAAGTGGGCAGGCGATGGCGCCGCAGCCAACGCCAGCTTCGTGTACTACATAAAGATAGGCGAGTAATGCCGGCTCTAGGCCGGCCGCGGCCGGTGTAGAAAGACCGGCTGCAAGCCGCTGGAATCCAAGGCCGCCCGTGCGTCAGACGCGCGGGCGGCCTTGCTTCGGGGCGGAGGCGCGGCGGCCGCCCCGCCCGTGCGCGTGCGGGCGTACGGTCGGAGGGCAGGATAACAGACAGCAGCGCGGAGCCCCGCCCATGCGTGTGCGGGCGCACACGGGAGCGGCATACCCCCGCGCTCGCCGCCCGGGCCCGCCCGCCGGGGCCTATAGGGCCGGGCGGGGATACTCGTTGCACAGCAGGCGGTATGGCGCCTCGTCCTCATCTATGCGAGGGAAACGCCCGACGCTCTCGTAGAAGCGGTTGTCCGTGTTGTCGTCGTTGCATTGGCTCACCTCGCCGATCAAAACAGGGCCGCAGCCCTTTTTCGCCCAAAAGGCATGGTACATGCGGGGGGTGAGGGCCACGCTCTCGCCTGGCTTCAGCTCCAGCTCCGTCCCTGCCGGGACTGTCATCCGCACGCCGTCGCAGACGACGTCCACGTCCGTGCTGTCCAGGCCGTCGCCGGCATCGGCGTTATACAGCTTCATCACGAGGGTCCCGCCGCCACGGTTGATGATATCCTCCATCTTGTTCCAATGGAAGTGCATAGGGGCTACCTGCCCCTCCTCGCTGATGAGCAGCTTTTCCGCATACGGCTTCCGGTAGGCTGGGTTGTTCTGGTTGCCGTTGCGTATGGTCACGAGCACCAGCCCCACCTCCCCAAACTTGCCGAGGCCGTAGTCCGTGACATCCCATCCCAGCATATTGTCGCGTATCTCGTCGCATTCCGGCCCCTTGCCCTGCCAGTCGGCAGGCGTCCAGTGCGCGAACGGCGGCAGAGCGAACTGCTGCTTGCCGATAAACTGCTCCGCCCGTCTGATAAGCCCATTGATTTCCGAACGCTTCATAAATTGCCTCCATTCATTGCTGCGGCTGCTATTGCCATAACTGTGTGGCTATGTGACAAAACCATAACATAAATGAATGGGGAATGCAATAGTGACAGTAGGGACGGTGCGTTTTGTCACATGACAGTAGGGACGGTGCGTTTTGTCACGCGCCCGTCAGGCCGCGGAAGCTGTCGATCCACGCCGTTTGCCGCAGCTTGGCAGCCTCCCCGCTGCTTAGCCGCCCCGCAGACTGGCTGCGCCCAGGCTTCAACGATGGTCATGAAAAATGGGCCTGAAAAAGGCCATGAAAAAAATTGATATTCGAAAAGGCCGTTGATATTGCGGATTAAGCATGTTAATGTATTTACATCGTCAAGTGATAGACGGTGCTAATGTATAGGAAGGCCTTTGACATGCTAGGCCTGATCGGCAATAAAAGTATCAGATGGGCCGCTCCGCTGTCGCCAGGATACTGTAGCGGCGGGCAGGACGGCCGCAATGGAGCAAGATTGATGAGGGAGGTACAGGATGTTTGACGTGATTGCCTTGGGCGAACTGCTGATCGATTTCACATTGCATAGCGAGAGCGAGAACGGCATGCGGCTGTTTGAGCAGAATCCAGGCGGGGCACCTGCGAATGTGCTGTGCGCACTGGCTAACCTGGGTCTTAGGACTGCGTTCGCAGGCAAGGTGGGCCAGGACATGCATGGCGATTTTTTGCGCGCCACATTGGAAGAGAAGGGGGTAGGCACCGGAATGCTGATCAGCTCGCCCGATGTGTTCACCACCCTTGCATTTGTAAAGCTGTCCGAAACGGGCGAACGGGAATTCTCATTTGCCAGGAAGCCCGGCGCCGACACGCAGCTCACCCCGCAGGAGGTGGCTGGCATACCATGGGAGGATTGCAGGATCTTCCATTTCGGGTCGCTTTCCCTTACCGACGAGCCCGCGCGCACAGCAACATTGGAAGCCGTGCAGGCGGCCAAGAGGGCGGGCTGCATCATTTCCTGCGACCCGAACTACCGTGCGCCATTATGGCGGGGCGAGGCGGACGCCGCCCAGCAGATCCGCAGCGTGCTTGGGTTGGTGGACATTATCAAGATAAGCGACGAGGAGATGGGCCTCATCACAGGCAGCAGCTCCCTTGAAGGGGCCGCGGCCTATATGCTCGGCGCCGGCATCTCCTGCGCGGTGATAACCCTTGGCAATAAGGGCGCCTACGTTGCCACGAAGGCGGACAGCGCCCTCGTGCCCGTGCCCGCCGTGCCCGTCGTCGATGCCACCGGCGCGGGGGACGCATTCTGGGGCGGCTTCCTCTATAAACTGGTTGAAAGCGGGCTGAGGCCCGAACAGCTTGGGAAGGACGAGCTCATGCAGTCCGCGGTTTTCGCCAATGCCGTCGCCTCGCTGTGCGTGCAGAAGCGCGGGGGCATCCCTGCGATGCCCACATTGGCAGAGGTGCTCGAATCCATGCGCCAGGCCTAGGCGGCGCAGGCCACGCCGGCCCGCTGCTGATGGCGAATGACGCATTGCCGAATAACACGAGCGACACATCAATGTCGTTGCCGGTGAGGAAACCGCTGATTGCGGAGGTCGCGACGCTCAGCGCCTCATCTTTAGGGTAGCCGTATATGCCACTTGAAATCAGCGGGAACGCTATGCTTTTGCAATTGTTTTCGACGGCACACTTCAGCGAGTTCGTATACGCGGCGCGGAGCAGCCCTTCCTCGCCATGCTTGCCGTCGCGGTAAATGGGGCCAGCCGCATGGATCACGAATTTCGCGGGCAGGCCAAACCCCGGAGTAATGACAGCGTCGCCCGTATTTATCGGCGCAAGCCTGTCGCAGGCAGCCTGAAGCTGCCGCGGCCCCGCCGCCGTGAAAATCGCCCCGCACACGCCGCCGCCCATAGCCAGGCCGACATTCGCTGCGTTGACTATCGCGTCGACGCGAAGTGTCGTAATGTCCGCATGTGTTATTGTAAGAGGCATATTTCACCCATCCCTCTTTGCAGCATGCGGACGGCAGTGTATTCCTTGTTTTCCTCGAGGTCTTCTTCGCGGCCTTCTTCCCGCCAGATCACCTTGGCGTCGTCCATGTTGAATTCAGTGAATATCATATTGTTGACCTCCGATCCATGTTGCTCCAGGAAGTCCGTCATGATCCCGTTTTCCATGCAGTGCCGCACGGCTTCCCTGAT
>JAIRSA010000204.1 GCA_031255695.1 Eubacteriales Family XIII. Incertae Sedis bacterium
CCGAAAGCGTTTGTCAGATTGTTGTCAGGCGCATTGCCGGATCCGTATATCTACGTCGCCGATGTCGGCCAGAACCAGCTATGGTCGGCCGCCAACTGCGACATGCGCGAGGGCTGCCGCTTCCTGACCACGGGCGGCATGGGCACCATGGGGTATTCCATCGGCGCCGCCATCGGGGCAAAGCTTGCCGCGCCCGGCAGTTTTTCCGTCGCTGTATGCGGCGACGGCTCGTTCCAGATGTCGATGATGGAGCTCGCGACCATATGCCAGCACAATATAGACGTAAAGATCGTCGTCATGGCCAATGGCCTGCTGGGGCTGGTGCGCGAGATACAAAGCAAGCAGTTTTCCGGCAATTTCACGGCTGTGGATCTTTCCGGAAGCCCTGACCCCGTCAAAATCGCGGCGGCATACGGCATACCGGGGCGCACCATAAGCAGCTGGGATGAGGCAGCCGGCGCGATCCAGGAACTGGTAGGCGCGAAGGGGCCATATCTGCTGGCCTGCAACGTCGACCCCAAGGAAATGTCCGTATAGGCGGGCGCCGAAGCGTGCAGATACAGGGCTGCAAAGAAACAGCCGGCGTAGCGGCAGGCAAGCAACAGTTACGGGCGCCGAAGCGCCGACGGCAGAAGTTATTTTCGTATCAGATTTTGTGGCGGCCGGACGGCCGCAATGGAGGCAAAAATGAAGCATACTATAGCGGTTTTAGTCGAGAACAAGGCAGGTGTCCTGTCCCGTATCTCCGGACTGTTCGCCCGCAGAGGCTTCAATATCGACAGCCTTGCCGTAGGGCCCACCGACGACCCGAAGATTTCAAGGATCACGATAGTCGTCGATGGCGACGACTATACGGCGGAACAGGTTACCAAGCAGCTCAACAAGCTGATCGACGTGCTGAAAGTCAGGAACCTGGACGCTTCAGACATAATCAGGCGCGAGCTGCTCCTGGTAAAGGTGAAGCTTGATGAGTCGCAGCGCAGCGAGATCGTCGATATCGCCAAGATCATGGACTGCGAAATCGTTGACATCTCCCATACTACGCTGATGCTGGAGCATAACGACAGGCCTGAAAAGATAGATCTGCTCATCGATCTGCTGTCCAAATACCATATACTTGAGATCACGCGCACTGGCACGATCGCCCTGCAGCGCGGCGCCGACAGCGTATAACATGGCAGCTTTCGCCGGGCGTACGGCCGCCACCATCAATTGGCGCGAAAACGGCGCCTACCAACAGAAAGTGTTGGCAGACGCCGCCGTATGTGCCTAAAAAACCTTGCCGTGCCCCAGCATTACGCCTTGCCGGCGCATCCGAGCACGTTCACTATCTTCCTTTTGACCATCTCTTTGATCGCGGCCCGCGCCGGCGAGAGGTACTGCCTTGGGTCGAAGTCGGCCGGATGCGTGGAGAAATGTTCGCGGATCGAAGCCGTCATGGCAAGCCGCAGATCCGAATCTATGTTTATTTTGCAGACGGCGCCCTTCGCGGCCTGCCGCAGCATATCCTCCGGTATGCCTATGGCATCCGGCATCTTGCCGCCGTATTTGTTCACTGTCTCGACAAATTCCGGTATTACCGATGACGCGCCATGCAGCACTATCGGGAAGCCTGGCAGCCTCCTGGCCACTTCTTCCAGTATGTCAAAGCGCAGCTGGGGCTTCTGGCCGGGCTTGAATTTGTAGGCGCCGTGCGATGTGCCGATGGCTATCGCCAGCGAGTCTACGTTAGTCTTCTCCACGAACTCCTGCACCTGCCCCGGATCCGTATACGAATGGTCTGCGACGTTCACGTCGTCCTCGACCCCCGCAAGCTGCCCCAGCTCGCCCTCGACCACACATCCCTTCGAATGCGCGTATTCCACGACCTTCTTCGTGAGGGCTATATTCTCCTCGAACGGGAAATGCGAGCCGTCGATCATTACCGATGAGAACCCGCCGTCAATGCAGGACTTGCAGATCTCGAAATCCGCACCGTGATCCAGGTGCAGCGCAAACGAGAGCCCCGTGTCCGCCATGGCGGCCTCGACAAGCTTGAGCAGGTATTCATGCTTTGCATACTTCCTCGCGCCTGCCGATACCTGCAGGATGAGGGGCGCGTTTTCCTCTTTCGCGGCCTCCGTAATGCCCTGGACAATCTCCATATTGTTGACGTTGAACGCCCCTACGGCGTATCCCCCCTCGTAGGCCTTCTTGAACATCTCGGTTGTTGTGATAATTGCCATAATGACTCCTCCTTATTCGGATACCTTCCTGATCGGCAGCCCGGCCAAAGCGCGCTGCGGCAGCCGTTCTGGAAATATAGTGTAGGTTTACTGTCCCCGTGATGCTGGCGCTGGCCGCCGACGCGGCGGAGCCTCCCGCCCGCCAAGATGGCTGCGGCAATATCAGCGCCCTGTCAATATGTTTACGATCTGCTGGATGGTAGCGTTGGACGGGATGGTGAAATTGCCTGCCTGAAGCCGTGTCGCCGCGTCCGCCTCGATCAAGGCGTCGTAGAATTCCTCTTTGTCTTTGATCAGGCCGACGCTCAGAAGCTTCTGCGCGATCTGCGCGGCAGTCTCGCCATACTCTATGTAGACCGAATACTGGGTGACCTCTTCAGCAGACGCCCCTTCAGCGGGCTGCCCTTCGGCTACGCCCACCGGCACGTCCCGCCCTGGATCCGTTCCTTCGGCAACGCCTTCCGCCGTGCCGCTGCCCTGGCCGGCGCCGTCCGCGCCTGTTCCGTCCGCCCCGCCAGCAGGCTCAACGTCATCCCCTGCCCCGCCTGCAGCGCCGCCTGTTTCCCCCGCGTCGGCGACGATGCGCCCCCCGGCTGACGGGTACTCCATTATAACCCCTATGCGCGAGCTTATCACCACAGCAGCCAGCGCGATAATTATAAGGACGACTATTATGTCGTTTGTGTCATATAGAACATCTTTTATCTTTTTAATAATCATCGATTACCTATGGGCATGCCCTACGCTCCAGCCACATGCTTTATGCGCTCAAACAACAAAATCCAACTGTCAGCGGCCCTGTGCCGCCCTTACGGGCGCGATGGCCTATCGCTTTAAATGTATCACATTTTATCTGCCGAAACAACGAAAAAGGCTCCCTGCTTTATTAAGTTTTGTTTACACGCTATTTTTAGGCCTCTCAATAATGTATAATAGCCACAGGACGGCTATTATACATTGACGCCCTCCGCTGCGGCCACACCCGAACCATGATTGAATTGAAGGAACCATGATACTGATTACAATAACTGAAAATGAACACAACCAGCGCATAGACCGTTTTCTCAAAAAATACCTTAGAGACGCCCCGCTCAGCTTCGTGTACAAGACCTTGCGGAAAAACGTGAAGCTCAACGGCAGGCGACCCGCCATTGACACCATGCTGTCGGCAGGGGACGAAATCGCCCTGTATATCTCGGAGGCCGATCTGCCGCAGCCGTCCGGGCGCGCCAATGCGAAGGCGTGGAAGCAGTTCAACATCGCTTACGAGGACGAGAACGTGCTCATTGCCGAGAAGCCGTTCGGGCTCCTGACGCATGGCAACTACGGCGAGAAGAAAAAAACGCTGGCGAACCAAGTGATCGCCTACCTTATCGAGAAGGGCGACTACGCCCCAGGGGCTACAGCGACCTTCGCCCCGTCGCCAGTAAACAGGCTCGACCGCAATACTACGGGCCTCGTGATTTTCGGCAAGAATTACGATTCCCTGCGCTTGCTGAACTATATGATGCGCGAGCGGGGCTTCGTCAACAAATA
>JAIRSA010000226.1 GCA_031255695.1 Eubacteriales Family XIII. Incertae Sedis bacterium
TTGAATTTGTCGAAGGGCCATTTGGGGAATTTGATGACGACGTAGTCCAGGGTCGGCTCGAAGCAGGCGCTGGTCTTCAGCGTCACGTAGTTGCGCAGCTCGTCCAGGCTGTAGCCCAGCGCGATCTTGGCCGAAATCTTGGCAATGGGGTAGCCGGCGGCCTTGGATGCGAGCGCGGACGAGCGGCTGACGCGCGGGTTCACCTCTATGACGGCGTATTCGCTGGTTTCGGGGTTCAGGGCGAACTGGATGTTGCAGCCGCCTTCTATGTCGAGGCTGCGTATTATCTTGAGCGACGCGTCGCGCAGCATCTGGTATTCCTCGTCCCGCAATGTCTGTATGGGCGCGACCACTATGCTGTCCCCGGTGTGCACGCCGACCGGGTCGAAGTTCTCCATGCCGCAGACTATGATGCAGTTGTCCTTGGCGTCGCGTATGACTTCGTATTCTATCTCCTTCCATCCGGCCACAGAGCGTTCCAGCAGTATCTGGCCTATGGCGCTGTTGTCCATGCCCCGGTTGGCCAGGAGCTCAAGCTCCTCGTCGGTGGCGGCTATGCCGCCGCCCGTGCCGCCGAGCGTGTAGGCCGGCCTTATTATCACGGGATAGCCCACCTCTTCGACGAAGGCCTTGCACTGCTGCATGTTCACGGCAATGGCGCTGGCGGGTATGGGCTCGTTTATCTCAAGCATCAGCTCCTTGAAGGCTTCCCTGTCCTCGGCCCTCTTTATGCTGCGCTTGTTGACGCCGAGCAGCTTTATGCCTAGGCGTGCGAGGGTGCCGCTTTCCTCCAGGGCCATGGAGAGGTTCAGCCCGGTCTGGCCGCCGAAGCCCGCCAATATCCCGTCCGGCCGCTCGCGTTCGAGTATGGGCACCATGGCCTCCTCTGTGAGCGGCTCCATATATACCTTGTCGGCAATGCCTTGGTCTGTCATGATGGTCGCGGGGTTGCTGTTGACGAGGATGGTCTCTATGCCTTCTTCCCTGATGGCCTTGCAGGCCTGCGTCCCCGCGTAGTCGAATTCTGCGGCCTGCCCTATTATTATCGGGCCTGAGCCTATTATCAGCACCTTTTTCAGATTTTCGTTTTTAGGCATTAGCCTCTCCCGCCTTTCATCAGTTCCATGAAACGGTCAAATAGATGGCCTGAGTCGTTCGGCCCCGGCGATGCCTCTGGATGGAACTGCACGGAGAAGATGGGCAGGCTCGCATGCCGCATCCCTTCCACCGTCTCGTCGTTCAGGTTCCTATGGGTAATGACCATGCCGCTCCGCGACACGCTCCCGCCGTCAACCGCGAAGCCGTGGTTCTGGGACGTGATGGCCGAGCGCCCGGTCTCCAGCTCGATCACGCCGTGGTTGCCGCCCCTGTGGCCGTATTTCATTTTGTATGTCTTGCCGCCGAATGCGTGGGCGAGTATCTGGTGGCCCATGCAGACGCCGAACATCGGGACCTTGCCGATGAGGGCGCGGGCCGCCTCTATGCCTTTTGTGGCCTCTTCTGGATCCGCCGGCCCGTTTGACAGGAATACCCCGTCGGGCGATATGGCCATGATCTCCTGGGCCTTGCTGCCGTAGGGGAAGATGTGGAGGTCGCAGCCCTTGGCGGAGAGGGCTTTCAGTATGCTCGCCTTTATGCCGAAGTCGATGACTGCCACTTTGAATCCGGGACCGGGCCTATGGATGAGCTCTGCCGTGCCCGCCTCCTTCATCCAGTCCTGGCGCAGGCTTGTCTGCCGGCAGAGCCGCTTGGCTTCATCGACGCTGATCCCTTCCGTGCTCACGACGGCCTTCACCGTGCCTTCGTCGCGCACCTTCTTCGTGATCATCCTGGTATCGACGTTCCAGACGCCAGGGACCCCTTGGATCCTCAGCCATTCGTCTATGGTCATGACGCTTTTGTTGTTCGAGGGGTGGAAGGCTATGTCCTTGGCAATGAGGCCGAAGGCGTGTATGCGCCCCGACTCGTAGTCGATCTCGTTCACGCCGTAGTTGCCGATCAGGGGGTAGGTCATGTTTATGATCTGCCCTTTGTACGACGGGTCCGTCAGTATTTTCTGGTAGCCTGTCATGGACGTGTTGAAAACCAGCTCGCCTACGTTCGTGGCGCGGGCGCCGAAGCCCTTGCCGGCGAAAACGGTCCCGTCTTCAAGATATAGTATCCCGTTCATTTGGCCTCCTCTATTTCTTCTTGTGTTTTTCTGACCGTTTGAGGTAATACTCGTCCAGCAGTTTATGGGCCGCATACTTGGCGGCGCCTATCTGCAGCGCTATGCTCATCAGCACCGAGAAGAGCTCGGTGGTGTCGTCATCGTCCACGCCCTTGTCGCGTATGGCGTCCTTCACGTCCTCGACCGCATGCATTATCCCGTCGGCCGAATGCGCGCGCGCCTCCTTGAGCACCGGCAGCAGGGCGTTGTAGAGCTCCCGGAAATCGATCTTGTCGTCAAAGGTTGAGCCGTAGTTGTCCAGGAAGGGCTTCATCATCAGCTCTATGTCGCTCATCCGGAATGCATTCCGCAAATGGAATATGAGGGCGAGCATTATCATGTGATCGTTGCTGTATTTCTTTTTGGCCGGCTTGGGGAGCATGCCGTGCCTCACGTAGTTCGACAGCATGGTCCTGGTTATCACATGCTTTTCCGGCCCGCCGCCGTATGCTTTAAGCTTTTCGTCCAGGAAGCCGATCACCTGGTCGGCGTATAGCCCGATCTCTGGAAAATCTTCCGCCTCTATGAGGCTGCTCTCTGCGAAAGCCTCCATAGCGCCGCGAAGATATTCTTCATACCGCATCTTTCCCTCCTTCTGCATTCTGCCTGCTGCGCCGCCGGGGCTGTTGGCCGCATATAATTAATCTGCGCCCGATGCCCTGGACAGGCGCCTGCGGCGCAGATCATGATTCAGGCCTATTGCCTCGCGCCAGCGAGCCGTGCCGTCAAGCCGCACCGGCGGGCATCAAATATACGGCCTTCTTCTATTTACATGGTGTGTTTCCATGACATCCATCGAATTCAGCGCCTTGCCTGTCCCTATCGCCACGCAGGACTTGGGGTCGTCCGCGATGATCACGTGTATGCCCGTCCGCTTGCTTATCCGCTTGTCTATCCCGTCCAGCAAAGCGCCGCCCCCGGTTATGACAATGCCGCTGTTGCTTATGTCCGCCGCCAGCTCCGGCGGCGTCTTCTCAAGCACGGAATGCACCGTCTCGCATATCACCTGAAGCGGCTCTTCGAGCGCCTCCAGCATTTCCGTGGAACTCACCTCCACGGATTTGGGCAGCCCCGTCACGAGGTCCCTGCCGCGGCACTCCATGGAACTGGGCTTGTCGGTGGCGAAAGCGGTGCCTATGCGCATCTTCATCTCTTCCGCAGTCCGCTCTCCTATATACAGCTTGTGCTCCTTGCGCATGTATTTTATTATGTGTTCGTCAAACTTGTCGCCCGCGACCTTGACCGACATGCTGGTCACTATCCCGCCCAGGGATATCACCGCGACGTCCGTCGTGCCGCCGCCTATGTCGATGACCATGATCCCGTCAGGCTTCGTTATGTCCAGCCCCGCGCCTATGGCTGCGGCGACCGGCTCTTCCATCAGGTAGACGGACTTGCCGCCGGCCTGCGTCGCGGCCTCGCTGACCGCCCGCTTCTCGACTTCCGTCACGCCGCTCGGCACGCATACCATGATCCTGGGCTTGAAGAACTTGCTTCCCCCGCAAGTCTTCCGGATAAAATATTTGAGCATGCGCTCGGTTATGTCATAGTCCGATATGACGCCGTCCTTGAGCGGCCTGACCGCCACAATGTTGGCGGGGGTCCTGCCAAGCATCTGCCTGGCCTCTTCGCCGACCGCCATAATCTCGTTGTTGTTCCTGTTTATGGCAACTACCGATGGCTCGTTGAGCACTACGCCCTTGCCTTTTATGTAAACCAGCACGTTCGCCGTTCCGAGATCGATTCCTACTTCACCAGAGAAGGCCAATAAAATCAACTCCTTTCATCCTTTTCATTATACATGCAATCAAGGGTTATTTCAATTGGTATTTCTCAAGCGGACAGTATTTCTCGGCCGGCAGGCCCGGTGGTGCGCGGCGGCCCGAAGCGCGGCCCGGAGGCGAAGCCCCGGCGGCCCCGGCGGCCCGAAGCGCAGCCTGGAGGCGAAGCCCCGGCCGCCGGCGGCGTACAGCGGCCCTGGCGGCGTGCGGCAGCCATGGCGCTTCCCGGCGGCCGCGCAGTGGCCTAGCCGTGTAGCAGCGTGCCGTTGCCTTTGTGTGAAAAAAGCTCTATCAGTATCGAATGCTCGACCCGCCCGTCAATTATCGCGGCCTCCTTCAGGCCGTCCCTGATGGCCGCGGCGCAGCACTCGGTTTTTGGGATCATGCCCCCGGCGATCACGCCGCGCTCTATGAGCCCTGGGACTTCGCTGATCTTTATGTCGGCTATGAGCGTCGTCTCGTCCGCCTGATCCTCCAGCACGCCGGCCACGTCCGTCATGCTGATCAGTTTCTCCGCCTTCATCGAGCTGGCTATCGCCGCCGCCGCCGTATCCGCGTTTATGTTGTAGACCTGCCCGCTGCTGTCTGTCCCTATTGTGGCCACAACCGGTATGAGCCCCTGCGATATGGCCATGAATATGCAGGCGGGATCCACCTTCACCACCCGGCCTACAAAGCCCAGATCCGTTTTCGCCTGGACCTTCTCGGCAATGATCATGCCCGCATCGACGCCGCACAGGCCTATGGCCTTGCCTTTGTTGGAATGTATCAGGGAGACGAGCCGTTTGTTGACCTTCCCGGCCAGGACCATGGCGACCACGTCCGCAGTGTCTGCGTCGGTGTGCCGGAGCCCGTCTATGAACACAGGCTCTTTGCCCAGCCTGGCGAGCATGGCGTTTATTTCGGGGCCGCCCCCGTGCACGAGCACCACGTTTATGCCTATGGACGACAGCAGCGTGATATCGCGCATCACCGAGCTTTTCAGGCCCTCGTTCAGCATCGCGCTGCCGCCGTATTTCACGACGACGGTTTTATTATGGTATTTCTGTATGTATGGCATGGCCTCGTTCAGCCAGGCTGCCTTCTTCAGGATGGTCTCCATATTGGCTTCCATCTCTCTGGCTTTCATGTCCTGGCTCTCCATATCTTGGGTTTTCATGTCTTGGTTTTCCACATCATGCTCCATTCTGCCCAGCGCGGACGCTATGTCCTATATCTGCCGTTGATCCTCACATAATCGTATGTCAGGTCGCAGCCATACGCTATCGCGCCGCTCTGGCCCTGGTTCAGGCTTACAAGCAGCTTGATCTCGTCCGCCGCAAGTATCCGCTTGGCTAGGCCCTCGTCGAAGACGCAGGCGACGGAATGCCTGCATACATCGATATTGCCGCCCACAGACGAAATCACTATATCTACGTTGTCAACGCTGAACTCGGCGTCGGAGTAGCCCACGGCGCAGAGTATGCGCCCCCAGTTGGCGTCCTCCCCGAATATGGCGGTCTTGACCAGCTCCGACTGGATCACCGTCTTTGCCACCTTCCGCGCGGCCCCCTTGTCAGGCGCGCCCGACACTATGCATTCCATGAGTTTCGTCGCGCCTTCGCCGTCTTTCGCGATCTCCTTGCACAGCTTCGACGTGACCGCGCGCAGCGCGTCGCAGAACTCCTTGAAGTCGTCGCCGTCGGAATGTATGGTGGGGTTCCCCGCAAGCCCGTTGGCCAGCACGGCCACGGTGTCGTTTGTCGATGTGTCGCCGTCTATGCTTATCTGGTTGAATGTGTCGAGGATGTCGGCGTCCAGGGCCTTCTGAAGCATTGGCGGGTCTATGGCGGCATCCGTGGTTATGAAGCACAGCATGGTCGCCATGTTCGGGTTTATCATGCCGCTCCCCTTCGCAATCCCGCCCATGAAGCATTCCTTGTTGCCTATCACGAAGGACACCGCAGTCTCTTTGATCGCCGTGTCGGTCGTGGTTATGGCGGTGGCGGCTGCGGACGAGCCGTCATACGCCAGCTTCTTCACGACCTTGGGTATGCCGATCGCGAACGGCTCTATGTACATGGGTTCGCCGATCACCCCTGTCGAGCAGACGATCACGTCCTTCTCGTCGATCTTCAGGGCGTCCGCCGCCAGCTTGCACGTGTCGCGGGCGATCTGCACCCCGTTCGGCGCACAGGTGTTGGCATTGCCGCTGTTGCATATTATCGCCCTGGCCTTGCCGTCTTCAAGGTGCTCCCTGTTCACTATTATGGGGGCGCTCCTGACTTTGTTCTGCGTATATACCGCCGCAGACGAGCATATCCGGTCGCTGACAATGAGCGCCAGATCCTTTTTCTTCTTGTTTTTCCTGAATCCCACGTGCACGCCGGATGCCCGGAAGCCCTTGGGGGCGCACACGCCCTTGTCGACATATTCTATATACATAAGCCCTCGCTCTCCTTTGCAATATCAATTGTTTGCCTGCTGGCTGTGCTGGCACCTGCGTTTGCCGGCTGGCTGTGCCTGCTGGCTGTGCTGGCCGCCGGGCGGGTGTCTGCGCCCGCTGGCTGTGTTGGCCGCCGGGCGGGTGCCTGCGCCCGCTGGCTGTTTTGGCTGCCGGGCGGGTGCCTGCGCCCGCTGGTAGTGCTGGCCGCCGGGCGGGTGCCGCCAGCGCCGTATCAGCCTGGCCGTGCCGCCGCGCCGCTGGCTGCGCCTGCCGCAAGGCCCTTTGTCTCAGGTATGCCCAGCATCAGGTTCATGCACTGCACTGCGTTGCCTGACGCGCCCTTGCCCAGGTTGTCGAAACGCGCGGCGATGACCGGCCTCTCGCGGCTGCCGTAGAACAGCAGCTCCAGATCGTCCCGCCCCGAAAACGCGTCCGCCTCCAGGAAGCCATCCCCTGGCACACCGCTGGGCGGGACGGGCCTGACCATAGGGCAGTCCTGATAGTATTCGCTGAACAGCCTGTACAGCCCTTCCGGCCCCAGCCTTTCACCGCCTGCCAGGCCGGCATCACCCGTAGAACCGCCGTCGCCCGCCAAGCCGTGCAGGGGCACGGTCACCAGCATGCCGCTGTAGTAGTCCGCAACCGCCGGGTTGAATATGATAGGCTGCCCTGCCCCCGACGCCATCTGCATTTCCGGAAGGTGCTTATGCCCCTGCGGCAGCCCGTACTGCCTCGGCGCGCGCCGCAGCCCTTCATATTCGGCAATCATCTTCTTGCCGCCGCCGCTGTAGCCGGTCATCGAGTGGCACACGAACTGGTAGCCGCTGCCCACGATCCCCATCTGTATGAGTGGCCGCGCAATGAGTATGAAGCCCGCCGCATGGCACCCCGGCCCCGCGACCCTCACGGCGGACGCTATGTCGGCCCTCTTCCCTGGCTCAAGCTCCGGCAGCCCGTAGACCCATCCCGGCGCCGTCCTGAAAGCGGTCGAAGTGTCGATGATCCTGAGCTTCTTGCCGCTGCTGTCTGCCGCCGCCACGATCTCCCTTGAGGCCTCGTCAGGGAGGCACAGGAAGGTGATGTCGGCCTCCGCCATGCGCTCCAGCCTGCTTGCGGGATCCTTCCTGGATTCCGCCTCTATCGGCAGCAGCTCTATGTCGTCCCTGGCCGAAAGGCGATCGAAGATCTTCAGCCCGGTGGTCCCTTCCTGCCCGTCAATAAATATTTTGTGAAGCATTGCCCACATCCCGCCTTTCTTCAAAGTCAATATTTATAATTATACATCAGTCTTTTGGTTTGTCAAGGAAAGTCGTGAATATTTTTTGAGAAAATGCATATATTGTGAATATTTATTTTTGGCGGGCCTGCCGCCGACGGCCATGTGTCTGCTTTTGCCCGCGCCTGCCGCCCGCCATGCCGCCAGCTTTTGCCCGCGCCTGCTGCCAGCCATACGCCTGCTTCAACCGGGCTTCCGCCGCGCCTGCCGCCCGCTACGCCTGCCTATTGCCTGCGGCGAGCGCCCACAGCCTCTCTTCCACGCCAAGGCCATCGAACTTCAGCGAGCCGTTGATGCCGCTCCCGATCTCGACGC
>JAIRSA010000235.1 GCA_031255695.1 Eubacteriales Family XIII. Incertae Sedis bacterium
GCCCGGCTATTGCAGGAAAGCGACATGTCGATAACCGAGATATCCGATATCTGCGGCTTCTCGTCCGAAAAATACCTATACCAGCACTTCAAGGCGCACTATAAGATGACGCCTAACGAGTTCCGCCAGAGCATCGCCCTCAGCCGTCTGGAGGAAAACGATTCCAGGCCGCTTGACATACACCGCGACGGCGACGAGATCATCGATCATATGCGGAACTATTTCATGAAAATCGACGACTATTCGTTTCTTGGCATCGACGAGAGGCTCCTGAACTCCGAAACCAATATATTCAAGCTGTACAATTTCGTTTCGGAGGTGGACGAGGCGGCCATGGGCGAGCTCCAGCGCGGGCATGAATACGGCTATCTGTCCGCCGATAAGGACAAAGTGCTCATAGAGCGTGACGGCGAATACCGCGTCAACTGGGAATATATGTTCAATTATGTATACTGGTATTTCAGGATCGGCTTCAAGGTGGTATTCATCATCAAGTTCCATCTTATGGGGATAGATCAATGGGAGCGGATCGTCGCCAGCATATGGGATGTCATCCTGGCCCGTCTGGGTGAGCCCGCCTATCAATTGACGGAATGGAGCATAGAGGTCACGAATGTCGAGGATCTGCGCGGCGCCATCCTGCTGGCGGACAAGCTCGGCTGCCGTAAGGGCTTCAATAGAGTGACCACCATGCTCATGATCTGAATCCCGATACATTATTTCATCAACCCCAAAAGCTGCCGCACCCGCTTATGTATATGCTTCTCAATGGCCTCCAGCCGCCCCTCCGGCCAATTTATAGACGGGTGACGCTCAAACCCCTTGGGGGCCACCCAAAAACTGTCGTTCAAGGATAAACCTTTGCACACGTCAATAATGCCCTTGGTGTTGCCGACAGACAAGCCGAGGGTTTTTAATATTTCCTCCACAAAGGTGCGGTTTTTCGGTATCACCCTATGGCGAAGCCAAGCTAAAACACCTTCATCGGTACTTTGCAAGTCCAGGGGGAGAAGCCGCTCATTTTTTCATCAACATAAATAATGCGGGGCGGCAGGCCCTGGTCTGCGGCTTTGTGCCCTCCTGCGGTGCCCGCCAGGCGCTGTTTTAGCGCCCGCACCCGCACTATTTGCCATAACCGGGAAAACAAACATGAAATATGGCCAAATTAGTCAATTTTTTTTTTATTTTTGACGAATTTGGCAATTGTCTGACTATGCGCTTTCATGTATCATAATTGTAGGCGCTGGAGCAATCAGGCGTCAGTCTCGCGAAGACAACATTTGTGGCAGTGCTAGGGGGAAAGACTGCGATCATATTATGGTATGGTGCAGCCGTAGAATCAACGGGGTGGCGATCTTCGTTTGTTGGGTGAGAAGAGATTTGGGATCACGCCTTCCCGCGATCGCAGTCATACTGCCACAAACACTCTGGCAGCCTATCGGCTCAGCAGCGCCCTTTGCTGCATGGGCGGCAGCCCTAGGCCTAACGCAGGGCATGTTTATGGCTGGCGGTTAACGCGAACAACATTTAGGGGGTTTCATAGGAAAGAGGGCGTGCCTTGCCGATTGTGGGCACACCCTCTTTTGTTCGTCCGGCGGCCGGCTCGCCCGTTCAGCGGCAGCCGCTTCGCACAAGCGCCGGTCCGGCCCTAGCCCGCAGGCGGTCACGATTTCAGCGGCAGCCGCTACTCGCTCTCCTCCTCGATCTCAAGCCGCTCCGTCTCTATCACCTCGAACCAGAAGTCCTGGCCCGCCAGCGCCACCCAGTCGGCGGTGTAGGCCAGGCTGTAGATCTCGTTGCTGCCTATTCTATGCATCACATTGCATGAACTGCAGTCCGTGATGCTTATCAGCCGCCCGCCGTTCACCGGCGCCACCAGCTGCCCGCCGCCCAGGCCCACCTGGCCCAGATGCAGAGGCAGGAATTCCGACGACGGCCGGTCGTCTATCTCGGAAATCGCCCGCGGCATCCAGACCTCGCCGGTAGGGCTCATCATGACCATGGGCACATCCTCGTAGCCTTGTATGCTGCCGGTTATGAAGAAGGTCTCCCCTAGGGACGTGATATTCTCGAACCAATATTTATGCTCGTTGTACCCTTCGAATTCCGTGTTATAGTCCTGTACGCTGAAGTTGGCGCCGTCTATGCTGGAAATGATATGGCCTTCGCGCGTCAATGCGAACAGATAGCTGTGGTTCGCCGCCATCGTCACGATATCGTTTTCCAGGCCGATGTCCATCTTCTCCCAGCGTACGCAGTCGTCCGAACTGAGAAGGGTGCCTCCCGCGCCCGCCGCGAAAAACCTGCCGGCGAATCCCGCTACGGCGTACAGGTCGGCCTTGACGCCGCTGTCCCTGCTGGCGAATTCTACAGCATCCGCGTCAGAAGCCGTTATGGCCCCCCGCTCCCCCACAGCCAGGTACATGCCGTTGTAGTACGTTACGGCGTACAGGTCGGCCGCGACATCGCTCCCAAAGCTCATCTGGCTGTTGTCGTAGTCAAGCCTGGCGATCTTGCCGCCAGTGCCGGCCGCTATGAAACAGCCCTCCGCCGCAGCGACGGTCTGGAAGCCGTTCATGGCCGTCGCTTCACCGCTGGCGCTCTCGCCCCCGCTCCCGCTGCTTGGCGTGCATGAGGTCAGTATCGCGGAGGCAGCGACAATAAGTGCTACAAAAACAAGTTTTCCCTTCATTTTAGACCATCCTTTCCACGAAATCCGCAAAACAGCATAAAACGCCTATAGGGCTTGGGTCTGGTCCCGGATCAGGCTCGGCGGCAGCCATTTCCTGAGGCAGCGGTTAAGTTCAGTGAAATCCAGCGGCTTGGGCAGGAAATCGTCCAGCCGGTTCTTCAGGAAAAGCTCCTTGACGCCCTGGATGGCGTTCGCGGTCAGCGCTATGATGGGCACGGACTCATTGGCGCCGCCCAGCTCGCGTATGCGGCGCGTGGCCTCAAGCCCGTCCATTTCAGGCATCATGTGATCCATGAATATGATGTCGTAGCCGTTCTCCTGCACCATTGACAGCGCCTCCGCCCCGCCCAAGGCCAGATCAGGGATGATCCCGAATGTGCCAAGCAGGGCTTCCGCGACCGACAGGTTGATCTCTATGTCGTCCACGACAAGTATGCGCGCCTCCGGGGCCATGAACTCATTGACGGCTTCGGCAGTCTCCGAACAGCTGTCGTCCGCATCCGCATACGGCAGCTCTATGGTGAATGTCGAGCCTTCGCCATAGACGCTGGAGAGCGACAGCGAGCCGCCCATGATCTTGCAGAGGTTATAGCTTATGGCGAGCCCCAGGCCGGTGCCCACTATATTGCGGTTCTTGCGCAGATCCAGTTGCTCGAACGGCTTGAAAAGCTTGCCTATGTCCTCGCTGCGTATGCCGATGCCCGAATCCCTGACATCGAACCTGAGCATGCCCCCGCCTGCAGTGCTGCACGAAAACTCCACCCAGCCGTCCTTGGTGTACTTCACCGCATTGGACAGAAGGTTGGTAAGGATCTGGCGGAGGCGGTTTTCGTCCCCATTTATCACAGAAGGGATGCTGCTGTCCATGTGATAGCGCATCTCCAGATGTTTGTCATTGCATAGAACGGTGAAAATGGAATGCAGGTTGTCAAGCATGACCTGCAGGTTGTAGTTTACATTGACAAGCTCCATCTTGCCCGCTTCGATCTTCGAGAAGTCCAGTATGTCATTTATTATCACAAGCAGGGCCTGGGACGATTTGCGTATGTCATTAAGGTATTTCTGCTGCGGCGGGCTGAGGCAGGAGCGGTTCAGCATCTCGCTCATGCCCAGTATGGCGTTCATCGGCGTGCGGATCTCGTGGCTCATGGTCGCCAGGAAATCCGATTTGGCGCTGTTCGCCGCCTCCGCGCGCTGTTTTTCGCGCAGGAAATCCGTAATATCCACGAAGCAGACGAGCACGCCGGATCTTATGCCCGCGTCCCCCCCGGACGCCTCGTCTATGCATTGCAGCTCGATGTTGTAGCAGCGGTTGTCGCCATTGCGCGAAAAATCTATCCATTCGTCCATCATGGACATGCTGTGCGACGTGGCCACATATTCGAGCACCTTGCTGAAACGGCGCATCGCGTCCGGCGCAAGATATTCCTGAAGCACCTCGCGGTAATGCCTGTTCTTGATATAGTCGAAATTCGGGGTTCCGGTAATGCTGAGGAACACCTTGGTGCATAGCACGAAGCGCCGATCGTCGTTCAGCAGCAGCGTGATGTTCAGGCTGTTCTCCAGCAAGATATCAGTGTAGGCGCGCTGTTTTGCGTTTGCCGCGGACAGCACGGCGCCAAGGGTGTCCTTGGCTTCAACGGTTTTTGTCACCTTTTCGATGAAGCGCTGGTTCACGCGCAGCTCGCGCTCAAGCTTCGTTATCCGAAGCTTGAGCTTGCTGTTCTCATCGAGCAAAGCATCCTTTTCAAAATCAATATCCATATTGTCAGACGGTTCTACAGTCAATTCCTATCCCTCCGCTGCTGCGGCGCCCATAGCAAGGCCCGCCAGCAACTCAAAATATGCAGCCAACAAGGGCGTTGTTGTGGAACCTGTTTATGGCCGCCTCCCCTTCCAACGCGCGGGTCGGGCAGATCTCCCCGCCCGAATATGCCGTCATAAAGGGCAGTTTCCCTTCGGCCATCCCTGTAATCAGCTCCATTTCTGCCGTAGACTCGGCGCCAAGCGTCATGTTGCGCGATATGCACGAATACACCAGCATTACCGAAGCGCCGCCAGCCTCCGACAGGGCCTGCCTCAGGGCATCGCCCGTCGTCAGCAGCACGTCCTCCTTGTCGAAGACCCCTATGCGCAGCGTCGCGCCCTTCGGCATCGCGCCCGCGCATATAGCGTATTTTTCAGGCGTCAGCCCGATGAAGACCTTTGACACCTGCGGCGTGCCGTCATGATAGTCCAGCATGAACGGCAGCGATGTCATCGCGTACTGCGTCTCGCTCGCCTGCGTCAACCCTAGATCCTGGAAAAACTCAACCACCGGGCGATCATTCAGCGATTTCAGTATATGCCC
>JAIRSA010000236.1 GCA_031255695.1 Eubacteriales Family XIII. Incertae Sedis bacterium
GCAGGCGCTGATCTTCCCTTCCTCTATAGTGATGTCCACCTCGGCGTAAGCGCCCTCGTCGTCCAGGCTGCTGACGCCGCTGTACGCGCCGTCGGTGTATACGGGCGGCTCGGAACTGCAGCCGCCGAGGGCAAAGGCCGCCAGCAAAATGGCCAGGACGGCCGCTGCGCCCCTGCGCGGCAGGGATGCGCCGACATTGCGCGCGCCTGGCTGTGCCGCCGCGCGGGAAATCCCGCTATTCGCCGCAGCTGTGCCGGCGGGGGCTACGTCGGCCAAGGCTAAGTTGGATGGGGCCGTTTTAGCTGAATTCATTTCAAGCACCTCTCTATTTATTACGCAAAACGGGTTCAATACCCCGTAGTCTTGCTGCGGGGTGGTTTATTATCATTAATATTAGCGCGGCCCAAATGCGTTTATGCGCGCACTGCGATGCGTGGGGCTATTCCGCTCAAGTACCTCTCTGTCTTTATTATCATTATATTGACGCGATATTGACGCGCCCCAAATGCGTTTATGCGCACACTGCGATGCGTGGGGCTATTCCGCAGCGGCGGCCGCCGTGTTTTGGACGATGCGCGCGATCTTCCCGTGCTCAAGGACGACTGTCCTCTCCGCCTCCTCGGCGACTTCGGGGTCGTGGGTGACGACAATGATGGTGACACCGTCCCTATGGAGCTGCTTGAAGATATCCAGGACGATATTTTCGTTGGCTTCGTCGAGGTTGCCTGTCGGCTCGTCGGCGAGCACCAGCATGGGGTAGTTGATCAGCGCCCTGGCGATGCAGACCCTCTGCTGCTCGCCGCCGGAAAGCTGGCTGGGCAGATGTTTCGCCCGGCCCTCCAGCCCCACGCGCTCCAGCGCGCGCATGGCCTCCTTCTCGTCGGGCATGCTATGGTAATACTGGGCTACCATGACATTTTCCACAGCCGTGAGGTAGTTTATCAGATGGAACTGCTGGAATATCAGCCCTATCTTCTCGCGCCTTATGGCGGTGAGGCTCTTGGCGCCCTCCCTGGAGATATCCATGCCGTCGAGTATGACCGAGCCGTCCGTGGGCTTGTCCATGCAGCCTATTATATTCATCATCGTGGTCTTGCCGGAGCCGGAAGGCCCCATTATGGCCAGCCATTCCCCCTGCTTGACCGTCAGGTCGATGTTCTGCAGCGCCTTCACCGCGCCATATATCTTTGAAATACCTTTGATTTCCAATAAATCCATTATGTTCCTCCGATGCCGGGCCTATTCGCCGCGCAGCACTATTGCCGGGTCTACGTCTGTCGCGCTTCTGACGGGTATCAGGCACGCCAGCCCCGCCGCCGCGACCGAAGCGATGAGAGTGAATGGGACAATGAGCGGCTGGAATGATATTGAGCGGCTGAATACATTGATGCCAATGAGCTGGGCAAACCCGAAGCCCAGGAATACGCCGAGTATGCCGCCGAAGCAGCCCAATGCCAGCCCTTCGCCCAGGAATTCCGACATGATCCCCCTGTCAGAGGCGCCTAGGGCTTTCTTGAGGCCGATCTCCTTGCGGCGCTCCGTCACCACCGCCATCATCGTCGTGGCCACGCATATCATGGTAAGCGCCAGGACTATCGCGGTCACGAGGAATACCAATGCCTGCAGCTTCGTGAGCACGGCGCCCTCCGACTGGGTGACGCGCTTTACGAGGCGCGGGACTACGCCGGCGACGTTCTCGCTTATGAGGGCCGCGATGGCCTCAAGCTCCTGCTGGGATGCGGAAATGCTGCATTCGACGACATCGTAGGCCGCCCGTTCGCCTATGGCCCCGGCAAAATCCCCAAGCGACATGAATATGAAGGCCTCTTCGGCGCCGCCGGTCTGCACAATGCCGGATACAGTGAAATTGTGGCTGAAGCTCTCGCCGCCGAGGCCCGTGCCCGTCATGGCGAAGCGGCTTCCGGGCAGGAGCCGGATCGTGTCCGCCACCTCCTGGCCTATGAGCACCTGGCCGTCAGCCCCCGGCCATTCGCCGGAGACATACCAATAAGGGCTGGCCTTGCGGGCGCCTTCGAGATCGACGCCGGCGGCCATGAATGGCTGCTCGTTTATCTTTACCGTCTGGTAGCGGTAGGGCGCCATGCCCACTATGCTTTCGGCCGGCATCAGGGCGGCGGCTGCCGCGAACGCGCCCTCGCTGACGCCCTCCGCGCCGTCCGCCGACGTGAGTATGAAATTCGCGCCGTATGAGCGGAACTCCTGCCCCATCTGGCGAGGGATGTCATAGTAGAGCGTGACGAGGCCGGACAGTATGGTGGCGCCGACCGCAATGGCGAGAAGGGCGACGAACATGCGGGAGCGCCTTCGCATGAGCGAGCTGCGTATCATCTTGAGGTACATGGACTGTCTTGTCATCTGATTTACACCTTTTCTGTTTGCTGTGCGTTGCCGAGGGCGGGCCTTTACGCCGCTATCTGCCGTGGAGCACTTCCGCCGGCCGGAGCGAGAGTATCAGCCTGATCGACGGCAGGCTGCCCGCCACAGTCACCACAAATACCAATACCGCCACTATCGGGATGACCATGGGCTTGATCGCTATGGCCGAGCCGAAGACGCTGTGCCCTATTATCTGGGCAAAGCCGAGGCCGGCGAAATAGCCGGCGACGCCGCCGATGGCGCCGGTTATCAGGATTTCAGCGATCACGAGCCAGGACACAGGGGCATTGTTGGCGCCGAGCGCCTTGAGCAGCCCGATCTCGCGGCTGCGCTCCATGACCCCGGCAGTGACAAGGTTGGATATGCCAAGCGCCGAGCCCACGAGGCTGAGCACCGTGATAAGCAGCATCAGCAGCTGTGTCTTCTCCAATATCGCCCCTTCCGACTCCGCCACCTGCCGTATGGGCTTCGCGGCCGCGCCGGTAAGCACCTCCTCGATCTGGTAGCAGATGGCGCTGACGTAGGCCGTGCAGTACCAGGTCTCCCATTCCTTGACCGACAGGCTGTTGGGGTTCTGGGCGGCGCGGCGCGAAAGCTCGTTGTCGGGCGTCGTGAGGGCGCTGACTTCTACGCTGCTCACCGAGCCCTGCCGGCCCGTCATGGACTGGACCAGGGCTAGCGGGGCGTATGCGCGATCATCCTCGTCGCTGCCGGAGTTGAAGATGCCCTTGACGTTCAGCGCGTATGGCCTGCCTGCGACGCTCACCGACAGCGTGTCCCCGACACCGGCGCCCACGCGGGCGGCCAGGAGGCTGCCGAGCATGACGGAATCCGTCTCGCTGTCGCTGAGCCAGGCACCCTCCACATCCCACCATTGCTTCATATTGCGCATGCCGGTGTCGAGCGCCTCGCCGGTGGGGAGATCCAGATGCTTGTCGAACCAGGCACCGACCAGCCTTACGCCCGCCTCAGAACCCCCACCGGATTCTGTGGCCGCGCCTCCGCCGTCCCCAGATCCGCCGCCGGCCGCGCCGTCCCCGGAAACCCCGCCGACATCGGCGGCAGCGTCGAGGTAGGGCGTGAAATCGACTATGTTGAAGGCCCAGAAGATCGTCTTCAGGCGGCCGAGCTCCAATTCGTCCAGATAATGCGCGGGCATATCGGGGCCGTCCCCCACATCGTAAAGCTCGCCGAGCAATGAAGCCTCTTTCGGGATGACATTTATATTCGCGCCATATGTCTTGAGCTCCCTG
>JAIRSA010000044.1 GCA_031255695.1 Eubacteriales Family XIII. Incertae Sedis bacterium
TCCCTCCCCCACCCTCTTCCTATCTCCCCCCGTCGGCCGCCAGCAGAACCAGCAGCGCGGCGCGGGACTGGCGCAGGGCGGCCCGGGATGGCAGGCGCCCCCCGGCGGGGGCCAGCAGAACCAGCGGCGCGGCACGGGCCAGGCGCAGGGCGGCCCCGGATGGCAGGCGCCCCCACACGGGGGCCCGCAGAACCAGCAGCGTGGCGCGGGCCAGGCGCAGGGTGGCCCCGGATGGCAGGCGCCCCCGGACGGCAACCCGCAGAACCAGCAGCGCGGCGCGGGCCAGGCGCAGGGTGGCCCCGGATGGCAGGCGCCCCCGGGCGGCAACCAACAGAACCAGCAGCGTGGCGCGGGCCAGGCGCAGGGCGGCCCCGGATGGCAGGCGCCCCCGGGCGGCAACCAGCAGAACCAGCAGCGTGGCGCGGGCCAGGCGCAGGGCGGCCCTGGATGGCAGGCGCATAGCGGCCAGAGGCATAACACTTCTGGCGGGTCGTTCTCTCAGGGCTTTACGCATATGGCGAGCAACGCCAATGACTACACCATGTACATGGATCCGGCGGATATCAACGCCAACAAGGTATATGGAGGCCTGGCATACTTACTGTTTTTCATACCGCTGATCGCGTGCCCACATTCTAAATATGGAAGGTTCCACGCAAACCAAGCATTGCTGCTGGTGCTATTAGCGATTTTCTGCAATGTGGCCTCCGGCATGTCAGGCATGATCACGTTTATCCTGGCTCCGCTGGTCTTCATCACGGAGCTGGTTTCGGCAGCGCTGCGGCTTGTATCTTTTGTGTTCTGGATCATCGGCGTGGTCAACGGTTTTACAGGCAGGGCCAAAGAACTCCCGCTAATCGGGAAATTCAGGATCATTAAATAGGGCATCGGGCGGGCTGCGGGCAAGCCGCGCCGCCACTATAAAACGTATAGCAAAAACAAGGAGAGCTTCATGTCAGAACGGATATGCACTGGCTGCGGCGCCAGCCTCCCCGGCAGCGCCGCAAGATGCGAAGTCTGTGGGACATTGGCGAAGGGTTTCGGGCCTTCGGCCTACAGCGACATAGGCTTCCCGCCCCAAGACAGGGCAGAAAACAGGAGCGGCACGGACAGGCCCGGCTCAGGCGGCCGCGACAGGCGCCCCAACGGCATGCCGCGCGACATATACGACGAATCCCTATATCCCGACAGGCGGCTGATCCCGATCAGCGCCTCCACCTTCATCGGGTATTATCTGCTGTTTTTGATCCCCATCATAGGGCTTATTGTGGCCATTGCCTGGTCTTTCAGCCGCAAAGGGCCGATCAACAGGCGCAACTTCGCCAGGGCCACGCTGGTGCTCATGATCTTCAGCATCGTGGTGATAGCCGCTGCGGCCTACGTCATCATGATAGTCCTGAAAGATATGGGGCTGTATTTCCTATAGCGCGGCGCCCCAGGCCCGTCTGCCCGGCATTCACGCCTTCGTGGTATTCACGGGCTTCCCGGCAGTCTTCGCCGATCTGGGCGCTAAGTTCCTCAAGGCTGGCGAACTTCTTTTCGTCCCTGGTCTTTTTCAGGAATTCGACCTTTATCATGCTGCCGTACAGCTCCCTGTCGAAATCGAACATGTGCGTCTCTATGCTTTTCTTGCCGTCGCCCACCGTCGGCCGCACGCCCACATTGGTGACCCCGGCATACACATGGCCATCCAGATAGCAGTTCGTCACATATACGCCGTGCGGGGGGACGATCATGTCCTCGTCCATCATTATGTTGACTGTGGGGAAACCCAGTTTCCTGCCAAGCCGGTTGCCCACCACGACCTCGCCGCCTACAGAATAGTTCCGTCCAAGCAGCTTCGCGCAGTCTTCCATCCGGCCTTCGGAGATATATGTGCGGATCGCCGAGCTGCTCGCGACAATGCCGCCCACCCTCTCGGCTTCAAGGACGCTCACGCCAAAACCCAGCTTCCTGCCTGATTCCCTGAGAGTCGCGGCATCCCCCTCCGCGCAGAACCCAAAATGGTAATTGAACCCGCAGTACACATGCGCGGCGTTGAATTTGCCCAACAGCAGCTCCCTTATGACATCCGCTGGCGGCATCTGCTGGATCTGTGTGCCAAAAGGTATGGAGAACAGGTAGTCGATGCCCATGGCCTCTATAGCCTCGGCCTTTTCGCTAGGGCGCATGATGTTTTTTATGGCGCCCATGCCCGCGATGACGCTCCTGGGGTGGTTCGAGAATGTAAAGACCGCGCTTTTCAGCCCCTGCTCCGCAGCCCCCTCGGACGCCATCATTATAAGGCGGCGGTGCCCGACATGAAGGCCGTCGAAATTCCCCATCGCCAGCGCCGTCTTCTCTATATTTCCAATTTCATCTAGATTGTTGAATATTATCATATCAATTACCAACCATAACCTTATCCGCACACAATGCCCCATTTTTGATACGCCCGATGCCGAGGAATCTGCGCTCTTCGCCGCCGAATGGGCCGTATACCCTGTAGTAGCCGGAAAACCTGGCCGCGTCTGCCCCGGCAATGCCGCCTTCGCTGCACCCGTGCCCGCCTTCGCGCCCGCCTGCGTCCTCACGGTCACCCGCTTCGCCTGCAATAGCAACGCTGCCAGCCTCGACGGTGGCGCCGTTCACGAACCTTCGGCTGCCTTCTGCTTCTTCGATCTCGGCCATGCCGAGATTCACAAGCGGCTTGTCGGCAGGCGTCAAGATCTCCCCTACGCGCCCCTCCGAGGCAAGCCGGGCGATCTCTTCAGCCGTATGGGAACCCTCGATCCCGAAGAAGCCGCTGGATAGGCGCACGAGCCCGCTCATTGCCGCCCCGCAGCCCAGCTTCTCGCCAATGCCGGCGCAGATCGAGCGGATGTAGGTGCCCTTCGAGCATTCCACGTCGAACAGCACGGCAAGGGATGCCAGATCGATTCGCTTTACTGTAATATTGTTTATGTAAACTTCCCTCTCCGGCGCCTCGATCTCCACGCCCTTGCGGGCGTACTCGTAAAGCCTCTTGCCCCCTATCTTGACGGCAGAATACATGGGCGGTTTCTGCCTCTGGGCGCCTGCGAAGGCACTGGCCGCGGCCATTATCTCAGCTTCCGTCAGCCTGGCAGCCGCGCTTTCACGCCTGTCTGTCTCCGTGCCCCAGATATCGAGCGTGTCCGTCGTCACGCCCAGCCTGAGCTCGCACCGGTATTTCTTGCTGTCTTCGATGAGATACTCCACTATCCTCGTGCCCTTGCCGACGCACAGCGGAAGCACACCCGCCGCCATTGGGTCGAGTGTGCCTGTATGCCCTATTCTCTTCATCCCTAAATGCCTGCGCATGTATGCCACTGCGTCATGAGAAGTCATGCCAGAAGGTTTAAGGAAATTTATTACGCCGTCAAAATCCATATCTATACCCGATTGCCTAGTAGCCTGCCGCGATCAGCGCCTCCAGATCGGCAATAAGCCCGGCCTTCACCTCTTCTAAGCTTGAGTCGGCGGTGTATCCGGCTGCCCTCACATGGCCCCCGCCGCCGCGTGCCGCCGAGAATGCGGCCACATCCACGCTCTGTTTCGAACGGAGGCTCACCTTTATCCGGCCGTCGCGCCGCTCGCGCACCAGCACGGCGACCTCGACGCCCCTGACATTGCGCAGCCTCTCCACGACGCCGTCTGTGTCGTCAGGCTTCGCGCCAGAGTCCTTCAGCATCTTCTGTGTCATGGACGCGACTGCCACCTTGCCGCCGGCCACCAGCTCCATCGTGGAAATGATGCTGGCTTCGAGCATCATTTTCTCGCGGCTCACGCTCTGGTATATCTTGATCGACAGCTCGCTGGGCACCAGACCGTATTCATAGAGGCTGGCGGTTATGATGTGCGTCTTCTGCGTTGTGTTCGAATACTGGAATTTCCCTGTGTCGGTCACTATGCCCGCATAGATCGCCTCGCTTATCTGCCTGTCGAAGCCCGTGCCCAGCAGCGTGACGATATCGTATACGATCTCGGCAGTGGCCGACGCGGCCGGATCGATATAGTTCCATTCGAAAGCCGGCATTGTCGAGACATGATGGTCTATGCACATCCTTGACTTGCCGGATTTGAAGAGGGCGCCCCTGTCGTTCAGCCTGTGCAGCTCCCCGCAATCGACGCATACGCAGAGTTCCGGCTCGGCGATCATCTCCAGGCTGCGCGTGCAGCAGCCGTAATCGACGAAATTTATCATGTCAGGGATTTCCTCGTCTATCACGACAAAGGCCTCCTTGCCCGCCTTCCTCAGCGCCAGGCATAGCGCGACTGAGGAACCAAGGGTGTCGCCGTCCATGGAGGAATGCGGGAACAGCAAGACGGACCCCGCCGCCTGCATGGCGGCGGCGATCTCGCCTAATGTATTGCCTCTTGCCTGTATCGCCCTATCGCTGTTCATTGCCATATATGTCCCCCATGCCGCCCCGGTCTGCGTGAGCCTGTGCCCGTGTCCGTGCCAATGCGCCGGCCGGCTGTTGCCGTGCGGCCCGACCGGCCTGCAGCCGCTGCCCTCAGCCTGACCGCCTTATGCGGCCGCCGCCGCGCCGACTGGCCCGCGTGGGCCCGTGCCCGGCCGCTGCCGCGATTACTCGGCCACGCTGCCGCTGTAGCCTTCGCCCTCTGTGTCCTCTTCGCCTGCATTGCCGCTTTCCGGCCTGCCCACGCCAATGCTGCTGAATATTTCTTCTATATGCCTGCCATACTCTTCCGAAGTGTCTATCTTGAAAGCCAGCTCCGGGGTATGCCTTATCTGCATCCTCGCGCCTATCTCGCGCCTCAGAAGCCCCTTGGCCCTATTGAAGGCGTCGATGACATCCTTCTTCTTGTCGGCGGCGGCAGGCCCGCCCCCTTCGCCTGGGACGATTATGTAGACAGTGGCGTGGCTCCCGTCGGGCGCCACCTCTACATCCGATATACTGACTAGCCCGGACAGGCGGGGGTCCTTGAGTTCCCTAAGCAAAAGCTCGCTTATGATACGCCTGATCTCCCCTCCCATCCTGTCTTGTCTGTAAGATTTCTTCATGATCTTATTATTTCCTCCATGACGTAGACCTCGATCTCGTCGCCCTCCTTGATGTCATTGTAGCCGTCAAGCCCGATGCCGCATTCATAGCCCTGAAGGACTTCCCTTACATCATCCTTGAAGCGCTTGAGCGACGATATCTTCCCTTCGTGTATGACAATCCCGTCGCGCACCAGCCTGACATCCGTATTCCTCTGCACCTTGCCGTCCGTGATGTATGCACCGGCTATCTGGCCTACGCCCGGCACCTTGAAGGTGCTGCGTATTACCGCCCTGCCTATTACGGCTTCCTTGAATACCGGGTCGAGCATCCCCTTCATCGCCGCCTCGACCTCGCCGATGACCTCGTAGATGATGCGGTATGTCCTGATCTCTACCTCCTCGCGCTCCGCAAGGCTCGTCACCGTAGAGTTCGGCCTTACGTTGAATGCGATTATTATGGCGCCGGCCGTGCTCGCAAGCATGACGTCCGATTCGGTGACCGTACCTACGCCGGCGTGGACTATCTTCACGTACACATTCTCGTTCTTCAGCTTCTCAAGCGACTGTATCAATGCGCCCACAGAGCCTTGCACGTCGCCCTTGATGATGAGCGGCAGCTCCTTTGTCTCGCCTTCCTGTATCTGGCTGAACAGCTTCTCAAGCGTCCTGCTGGCGTTCTTCACCATCACTTCTTCCCTGAGCCGCACGCGCCGGCTCTCGGCGATGTCGCGGGCCACCCGGTCTTCCTTGACGGCGTTGAACTCGTCGCCGGCCTCCGGCACGTCCGTGAGCCCAAGTATCTCGACGGCAGTCGCAGGGCCGGCATCCTTGATGATGTTGCCCTGGAAATCCGTCATCGCCCTTATCCTGCCGCTGCATGTGCCTGCCACTATGCTCATGCCCGCTTCCAGCGTCCCGTTGAGCACCAGCAGTGTCGCGACAGGGCCCTTGGCCTTGTCGAGCCTCGCCTCTATGACAGTGCCCATGGCCAGCCTGTCCGGATTGGCCCTGAGTTCGAGCACCTCTGCCTGAAGCAATATCATCTCCAGCAGGTTCACGATGCCCTCGCCGGTTTTGGCGGATACAGGGGCGCATATCGTCTGGCCGCCCCATTCCTCGACGAGCAGGCCGTTGTCCGCGAGATCCTGCTTCACCTTGTCGAGGCTTGCGCCCGGCTTGTCGATCTTGTTGATGGCGACTATCACGGGCACGCCCGCCGCCTTCGCGTGGCTTATGGACTCTATGGTCTGCGGCTTCACGCTGTCGTCGGCGGCCACGACCAGCACCGCTATATCCGTGGCATGCGCGCCGCGCGCCCTCATGGCCGTGAAGGCCTCATGCCCCGGCGTGTCGAGGAACACGATCCTGGAGCCGTTCACCGTCACCTCCGACGCGCCAATATGCTGGGTGATGCCGCCGGCCTCGCCCTGCGTCACGTTGGTCTTGCGGATGGCGTCGAGCAGCGAGGTCTTCCCGTGATCGACGTGCCCCATGACGGTTATGATCGGCGGCCTTGAGCGGAGGTCTTCCTCCTTGTCCTCGAACAGTTCAAGACCCTCTTCCAATATGTCGTTCTCTACATTGCCGATCACCACTGTGAGGCCCAGCTCTTCCGCAAGCACCAGCACGGTGTCCTCGTCAATGTTCTGGTTGATGTTGGCCATCACGCCGAGCCTCATAAGCCGCATGATGACGTCCGATGTCGTCCTTTCGACCTGTTCGGCAAAGCCGGCCACGGTGATGGGGACATTTATTACGAGGGTCCCTGGCGCGAGTTCCACGACAGCCGCCTTTTCGGCGCTGTCCTGCTTAGGCACCGGCTTCGGCCTGCTCTTGCTTCTCACCGGCCTCTTCTCCAGCGATCTCTCAGGATATACCTCCTTGCGCTTGGCCAGTGGGCTCTTGTCCCTCTCGCCGCCCTTCTTGGAGTCGTATTTCACGTCTTTTTTCTTGGCATGATCCTTGCCGCCGTCTTTGGAATGCGCCGGCCTGCTGTCGCCTGGGCGTGCGGGCCTGCTGTCTCCCGGACGTGCGGGCCTGTTGTCTCCTGGGCGCTGCGGCCTGCCGTCGCCTGGGCGCTGCGGCCTCCCGTCGCCTGGGCGTTGCGGCCTGTTGTCGCCTGGGCGTTGCGGCCTCCCGTCGCCTGGGCGCTGTGGCCTCCCATCGCCTGGACGCTGCGGCCTGTTGTCGCCTGGGCGCTGTGGCCTCCCGTCGCCTGGGCGCTGTGGCCTTCCGTCGCCTGGGCGCTGCGGCCTGCCGTCGCCTGGGCGCTGCGGCCTGTTGTCGCCCTGGCGCTGCGGCCTGTTGTCGCCCTGGCGCTGCGGCCTGTTGTCGCCTTGGCGCTGCGGCCTGCCGTCATGCTGGCGCTCGGCGCCGCCCTCGGCGCCTTTCTGCCTTGCGCGCGGGGGCTGCGATGCCGCCCCCCTGTCGGCGGCGCCATGCCGGCCATCCTCTTCGCCGCGTTTCTGCGGGCCGTCGCCTGGATGCGCCGCGCCTTGGCCGCGCTCCTTGCCGTCTTCGCCTGGACGCGCTGCCTTCTCCTGGCTCTGGCGCGGCTGCCCCGCGCCGTCCCGTGCCGCTGTTTCAGGGCTGCCGGCATCCTGGGCGCGTGCGCCGCCAGCGGGCTCTTTAGGCATGCCTGCGCCCTGCGCGGCACTGGCCTTTTCATTGCCGGCGCTGTCCGCGCGCGTTTCTGGCGCTGCGGCCTGGCTCACGGCGGCGCTGCCGCCGGCAGCATGTACTGCTGCGGGCTGGCCCCCTGCCGCCTGGCCGGCGGCAGCTGCTTCAGCGGTGTGCGCTGTGGCGCCATGGCTGTCATGCCCCGCCGCCCCTTCACGCCCTGCGCCTGCGGCCGGCGCTGCAGCGGGACTGTGGCCCGCCTTCGCGGCCTCGGCAGGGTTCGCCGCCGCAGCGGCATTTTCGGCGGCATCGGCGCGTGGGCCGGCCGCCTCCTCGGATGCCCTTGGGATCCTTGTGAAATTGGCATGCGATGTGTCCGCCACCCGCCTGGAAGAACCCTGCGGGTGCTTCTGGATGGGCTTCGCGTCGCCCGGGCCCTTGGGCGGGGCGCTCTGGGGCGTCGTTTTCGCCTTTATGGCCTGGCGTATGGGCGGTTTTGCCGCTGCCTTCACCACAACCCTGGGCTGCTCTTCGAAGTCGGGCTTTTGCTTGTCCGCCTTCGGCTGCACCTTCACAATCTTCGTCTCGCCTGCCTGCCCTGCGGAATCCGCCGCTTGCTTGCGTTTGATTGAGTTTTTCACTGCTAATGCCTCGATATCCGATATCGTGCTCATATGATTTTTGGCGTCAATCCCCATAGCCGCTGCCTTTGCCAAAACAGCTTTGCTTGGCAAATCCAACTCCTTTGCCAGTTCGTGTATCTTAATGCTCAATATCGAACACCTCCTCTAACTCTTTTAAAAGCTGGCCTAACTGCGCTTCTGTCAAATCTATTTTCAGGCTTCTGCCGATAGCCCGCCGCTTCTTTGCTTTGGCAAAGCATTCGGCGTTCTTGCACAGGTAGACGCCTCTGCCGTCGGCTTTCCCCGTAGGATCCGGCTTCACACTGTCCCCATGCGCCGCTATCCTTATCAATTCCCTTTTGGGTTTTGATTCCATACAGCCCGCGCATCTTCGCATAGGTATTTTTTTTGGTTTCATTATATGCATCCCTCTTGTGCCGTGTGTCGCCGCTCCTGTTTATTGCCAGGGCCCAGCTTCTCATTACTCCATCGCCATGCCAGCCTCTTCCTCAGCCGCCTCGGCTTCCGGCTCTTCCGCCGTCTCCAGGCCATCGACCGCCTCAGCATCTATGCCATCGGCCTCGTCAGGCCCATCGGCCGCCTCAGCATCAGCCGTCTCCAGCCCTTCGGCCGCCTCAGCCTCCAGACCATCGGCCTCTTCAGGCCCATCGGCCGCCTCAGCATCTATGCCATCGGCGGCTTCGCCGTCCCCGGCCTCCGCCGCTTCCAGCCCGCCGGCCGCCTCGGCCTCATCAAGCCCGCCGGCCGCCTCAGCCTCAGCCTCATCCAGCCCGTCGGCCCCGTCGAACCCGGCCTCCGCCTCAACGCCTTCGGCCGCCTCGGATTCAGCGCCTTCGGCCATCTCAAGCCCTTCGGCTGCTTCGCCGCCTTCAGCGGCCTCGGCGTCGATGCCCTCGGCAGCATCAAGGCCCTCAGCCGCTTCGATGCCCTCAGCTGCATCGAGGCCCTCGGCTGCATCAAGATCCTCGGCCTCGTCGAACCCGGCCTCTCCGGTCCCCTCCCCATTGTCGGGGAAGTACTGGGTATGGCTCTTTATGTCGATCTTCCAGCCGCACAGCTTCGCGGCAAGCCTGACGTTCTGCCCTTCCTTGCCTATCGCAAGCGACAGCTGATAGTCAGGCACGACCGCAGTGGCGGACTTGCCGTCGCTGTTTATGATCACCCTCTCGACCTTTGCCGGCGAAAGGGCGCTGCTTATGTTGTGCTGGGGCTCCTCGCTCCAGTTGATGATGTCTATCTTCTCGCCGAACAGCTCGTCCACGACAGCCTGCACGCGCGAGCCGCGCGCGCCCACGCAGGCCCCGACAGGGTCTATGCCGTCCTCGACGGCGTAGACCGCGATCTTCGTGCGCGAGCCGGCCTCCCTGGCGAGGTTCTTTATCTCCACGGCGCCGTCCTGGATCTCAGGGACCTCAAGCTCGAACAGGCGCTTTACCAGGCCGGGGTGCGAGCGCGAAAGGTATATCTGCGGCCCTTTCATGGACTTGCGCACGTCCATTATGAAAAACTTCATCCGGCTGTTCACATTGTATGTCTCGCCCCTGACCTGCTCCGTCGTGGACAGTATGCCTTCCGTCCTGCCCATATTGACGAACACGGTCTCGTTGCTCACCCTCTGGATGGTGCCCGTTATTATCTCGCCCTGACGGCTCACATAATCGTCGAAAATCATCCCTCTTTCGGCCTCGCGGATCCGCTGCACGACCACCTGTTTCGCGGTCTGCGCCGCTATCCGCCCGAAATCCATGGGCGTGACGCGGTATTCTATGGCATCGCCCACCTGGTAGTTGGGATCCAGCTCTATGACATCGTCGATGCTCACCTGCGCGAACTCGTCCTCCACCTCGCTGACCACGTCCTTGCGCATGTACACGTCAATATCGCCCGTTTCCCTGTCAATATTGACCCTGACGTTCTGCGCGGTCCCATAATTCTTTTTATATGCGGAAAGAAGTGCCATCTCTATCGCTTCAATCAGGAGATCCTTTGAAATCTCCCTTTCTTTTTCCAATGCCTCGATAGCCAAAATGAATTCCTTGTTCATGTTAACCTCCGTGCCGGCAGAACCCACCGGACTCATATTGATGCTGGTGCCAAATCTGGGCGGGCCCTTCCGGCCCTGCCGCATCAAAAAATCACTTCCAGCCTCGTCTTGGCGACTTGGCTCTCGGGCAGCTCCACTATGCTGCCGCCACATTCTATGCTTATGGCGCCGCCCGTGCGCCCAACCAGCTTCCCTTCCACTGTCTTGGAGCCGTTGTAGGGCTGATAGAGCTTAAGCACGACGGGCCTGCCCGCATATCTGAGGAAATCCCTGTCCTTGATCAGCTCCCGATCAAGGCCGGGCGACGAGACCTCCAGATAATAGTTCTGTTCTATGGGATCCGCCTCATCAAGCTTTTCGCTCAGGAAACGGCTGATCTTCTCGCAGTCGTCCGTGCCGATGCCGCCTGGCGGCACGGCGCCGGCCGCGGCCTCTTCGCCGCCCTCCGGCCCCAGCCAGGCCCTGTCGATGAAGACCCGCAGGAACCAATCGCGCCCCTCCTTCACGAACTCCACATTATAAAGCTCATAGCCGTTTTCGGCGAGGAAGCCATCCAGCATCTCTTCGACTATCTGCGTAACCTTTTTTTTATTACCCATTTTTCACCACAAGCAACGCAATATCGACAAAAATAAAAATTTAAGTCGATATTTTATATACCGATATTAATAATTCGACTTTTGGTGTAGCTTCCCGCCGCACGGCCCCAGGCAGGCCGCGAGGGCTGCAAGGGCTCCCGGCTGGGTTTTGGCTGGCAATAACCTGCCAATCAAAATGAAAGAGTGGGTTTGCCCACTCTTCGCTACTTACCAATTCCAGTTACACCAGAGGATAGTGTATCACACAAGCGCCCAATTTGCAAGGGCTTTTATCAATTTTGCAAAAAAAGTTGGCCAGCCAAAGTTGACGCTGCCGCCGAGGGGGGGCGACACCGGTGACAGCGCGTTTTGCCGCATTCCGCCACATTTCAGCCACGTTTCAGGCGGAGAGCAGCATCAACGCAAATCCATCGCCCGCTAAAGGCCGAACATTGAGATCTGGTTCGATTCCGGGATGCCGCCCAGGGCGCCCGACGCCGCCAGCGCCTCTGCCGCCGTCTTGTTGATCTTGGAGCGCGCCTTCATATCGTTCACCGATATGAAGGCGGCCTCGTCGAAGGCCTCCTTGACGCTCCTGGCCGCGTTCTCGCCCACACCCTGCAAGGCGGCGAGCGGGATGCGCAGCTGCCCGCCCTCGACCAGGAAGCGCACCGCGTCAGAATGCCCCACGTCAGGCGGCAGCAGGCTGTAGCCCCTCGCGAACATCTCGTACAGCACCTCCATCACTATGCCCTCTTCCTGCTCCTTGTTGGTGGCGTTCTTCCCCCTGGACTCTATGCCCCGTATCTTCTGCAATGCGCCCTGCGGGCCCGCCATGGCGGCGGCCACGTCGAAATCGGCCACGCGGGCCGTGAAATACACCGCGTAGAACGCCAGCGGGTAGTAGACCTTGTAATACGCGATCCTGTAGGACATGAGCACATAGGCGACCGCATGCGCCTTGGGGAACATGTACTTGATCCGGCGGCACGACTCTATGTACCAGTCCGGCACATTGCTTCTGCGCATCAGCTCGGCCTCTTCCTCGTTCACGCCCTTGCCCTTCCTGACTTTTTCCATTATCTTGAAAGAGTCCATGTCGGGGACGCCCTTGCCGATCAGATAGTTCATGATGTCGTCCCGCGTCGATATGGCCTCTTTCAGGGACGCAGTGCCGGATTTTATCAAATCCTGGGCATTGTTGACCCAGACGTCCGTGCCATGCGAGAAGCCTGAGATCCGCACCAGGTCAGACAGGTTGCGCGGCCTCGTGTCGTCGAGCATCTGCCTCACGAAGCGCGTCCCGAACTCAGGTATGCCATAGGTCCCGTGTTTGAAGGCATACTTCCTGTCCTGTATGTCAAGCCCCTCGACGCCGTTGAAAATGCTGTTGACCTTGCTGTCGTTCAGCGGCACCGAGAGCGGATCGACCCCGGTCAGATCCTGAAGGTGCCTTATCAATGAAGGGACATCATGGCCGAGTATGTCGAGCTTGAGCAGGTTTTCGTCTATGGAATGATAATCGAAATGCGTCGTCACGATCCCCGAAGCGGCGTCGTTCGCCGGATGCTGCACGGGGCAGAACTCATAGATCTCATGCCCCTCAGGCAGTATGATTATGCCTCCGGGGTGCTGGCCCGTGGTCCGCCTGACATCCGTGCATGCTGCGGTAAGCCTCTCGATTTCCCATTTATTGACGGGAAGGCTGCGCTCCTCGAAATACTTCCTGACGAAGCCGTACGCGGTCTTGCTCTTGATGGTGCCTATGGTCCCCGCCCTGAAGACGTTGTTCTTGCCGAACAGCTCTTCGACATACTTGTGCGCGGAGGGCTGGTATTCGCCCGCGAAATTCAGATCGATGTCCGGCTCTTTGTTGCCTTCGAAGCCCAGGAATGTCTCGAACGGTATGTTGAAGCCGTCCTGGCGCAGCACGGCGCCGCACTGGGGGCATTGCTTCGCGGGCATGTCCGCGCCACAGCTATAGCTGTCCGCGTCGCCCCATTCGAGGTAGCGGCAGCCGCCATTGTTGCATATGTAGTGCGGCGGCAATGGGTTGACCTCCGTGATGCCGGCCATGGTCGCCGCAAACGACGAGCCCACGGAGCCGCGGCTCCCCACGAGGTAGCCGTCCTCCAGCGATTTCTGCACAAGCTTCTGCGCCGAGACGTACATGACGGCGTATTTGTTGCTGATTATGGAATTGAGCTCGCGTTCCAGCCTGTCATGGATCGGCCCCGGCAATGGCTTGCCGTACACGGCCCACGCGTTCTCCATGCAGCCATCCCGCAGGATCCTGTCGGAGTCGGCGATCTTGGGCGGGAACTTGCCCGACGGCACCGGGCTTAGCTCGTCGATCATATCGGCGATGGCGCACGGCGCCTCGATCACGACATCCCTTGCGGCGGCCTCGCCCAGATAGGCAAACTCCTGGAGCATCTCGTCCGTGGTGCGGAAATATAGGCCCTTGTCGCCCTCTATGTCCTTATAGCCCTGCCCACCCATAAGTATTTTTCTGTAAACCGCCTCATGCTGTTCCAGATAATGCGAATCGCATGTCGCGGCGACAGGCTTCGACAGCCGCCTGCCCAGCTGGACTATCGCAATATTGATATTCTTGAGCTCTTCAACATCGCGCACATACCCGTTTTCCACCAGAAACTGGTTGTTGATCAGGGGCTGGATCTCAAGATAGTCGTAGAAGCCCGCGATCCTGTCAATGTCCTCTGCCGGCACTCCGTTCCTGACGGCCTGGTAGACCTGCCCCGCCTCGCATGCCGACCCTATTATGAGGCCGTCCCTGAGCTCGGCCAGGAGCGATTTCGGTATGCGCGGCTTCTTGTAGAAGTAGTCGATATGCGAATACGATACCAGTTTATAGAGGTTTTTGAGGCCCGCCTGGTTCCTCGCCAATATGATGATATGGTTGACCGGCCCCGATTTATACGCGGCGCGGTCATGGCACCCGGCGTAATCGATGGCCTGGGCCGCCTGGCCTGCGGCCGCGTCGGATCCGGCTGCGGTGTGCTCGCTAGCACTGGCCTGTCCGCCGGAGGCTGCTACGGGCCCGGCCGTGCTGCCTACGGCCGCAAGCGCCTTGTCGTATGAGCCATCGTCGTACAGGTAGCCTTCCAGGCCGAAGATGACCTTTATCCCCGCCTTCTTCCCGGCCGCCGCCGCCTCGGGGAAGGCCTGCGCCACCCCGTGATCGGTTATCGCCACGGCGCTGTGCTTGAAACGCGCCGCAAGCTTGACGAGTTCAGATACCTCAGCGAGGCCGTCAAGCGCGCTCATCTTCGTATGCGCGTGCAGCTCTACCCTCTTCCTTTCGGATAGGTCCTGCCTCTGCCTCAGTTTCAGTTTCTCTATATGGTTCGCGCGTATTATCAGCTCGTGGTCGTAGAAATCCGTGGCAACGGTGCCGGACACCCTGATCATCGTGCCCTTAGCCAGGCTTTCTTCCATTTTTTCCCATGATTTGGGCGGGACCAACATCTTCACGCATGCCGAGCTGTGGTTATCGGTGATCAGCAGGCTTGCGAGCATCTTCTTCTCGCCGTCAAACACCTCACGCGTGGACACGGAGAATATGAGCCCCTCCACTACGGCCTTCTTGCCTTCTTCGATGCTGGACAGCGCAGTGATCTTGGAGTTCTCCTTTATGGCCTTCCCGTGGACGACAGCCCCCTTTTCGTAGGCGGCCTTGCCACGCGCTGCCGTTTTTGCGGACGCTGCGGTTGCCGGCGCCTTTGCTGCGGACACGCTTTCCCCCGCCCCAGGCCTGCCCGCCGCTTTCGGCACGGATCTGGCCTGCGCCACAGGCCCAGCGGCCGCAGGCGCGGCTGGATCCTCGGACGCGGCATATGCGGCCTGCGCGGCCTGCGCCTTTGCCACAATGGCAGGCGCTACAGTGGCTGCCTCAGCCATGGCAGGCACGGCCTGCGCTCCAGCAGCCGCCGTTTCAGCCTGCGCCCCGGCCCCGGCCGCTTCAGCTGGCGCCCCAGCCTCAGCCGCTTCAGGCACGGCCTGCGCTCCAGCCGCCGCCGTTTCAGCCTGCGCCCCGACCCCGGCCGCTTCAGCTGGCGCCCCAGCCTCAGCCGCTACAGGCGCGGCCGGATCTGCAGACTCAGCGGCCGCAGGCGCCATAGCCCCCGCCACGGCCTCGCCGCCGCCATCAAAACTGACCTGCACCGCCTCTCCGAAATTCTCTTCGAACAAACCCGAAATCCAGGCGGAGGCCTCACTGCTCAGCCTGTCTGCGGCCGCAGCCCCGCGCGCCGCGAACACAAGGCCGTCCGGCCCGCCGCTGAAGCCGCCGGCCAGCAGATCCCCAAAACGCTCTTTCGCCATAGCCGCGGCATACGGCGAAAACAGCCTGACGATTTCGTCACGCGCCAAGATCACATTGTCGTACACGCATTGAAAGCGGACAGAGGCCAGCCCTGCCACGGACTCGCGGATCTGCCCGCATAACGCGTCCATATCCCCGTAAGGGATTATAAAGTTGAGCCTGAGCCTCACCGTGAGGGTGCCCGTCCTGTCCGACACCGACGCCCCTTCGACACAGAATCTATATTCCTCCCTGGGGCGCCCAGCTATGGCCCCCCAGTCCAATGTCCTTTCAATCAGCTTTTCCAAATGCCATTCCCCATATCAAATACAAAAAACCCCGCCTTCAAAGCGCCAGCCTGCCCTGAGCGCCCATCGCAGCACCCGCCCATACGCTATGCGCTGGCGGCTGGACAGCGGCCACGCCTTCGTTGGCTTGGGGCAGACTGGCTATAATGCGCGCCCCAGCCTCTCCAGCCATATTTCCTCGGCGCCCCTGAGCAGCTCTTCAGCGATATCCTTCTCATCGACGGTCTTGACGACCGCCCCGTCCCTGAATATCGCCCCCTTGCCGTCCCCGCAGGCCACGCCGATATCGGCGTTCGAGGCCTCGCCCGGCCCGTTCACCACGCAGCCCATGACAGCAATCGTTATGGATCCCGCCTTGCCCTGCCCTGCCCGGCCCTTCGCCAGTTTCTCCAGCCCGTGCGCGCCCGACTCCACCCGCCTCGCCAGCGACTCAAGATCCACGCGGCAGCGCCCGCAGGTCGGGCATGAGACGATATGCGCCGCCCCGTCCCTGAGATCCAGCGACTTCAGGATCTCTGCCGCAAGCCTGACCTCATTGACGGGATCGCCGGTAAGCGAGACGCGGATCGTGTCGCCTATGCCCGCCATGAGCAGCGCCCCGATGCCGACTGCCGATTTCGCGGCCCCGCCGGGCCCATAGCCCGACTCCGTGACCCCGATGTGGAATGGGTGGCGCGTAGCGGCGGCAGCGATCATATGCGCCTCATAGTTGGCACGTATGTCCGACATCTTTATTGACACTACAATATCGCCGAAGCCCAGATCCTCAAGCATGGCAATATTCCTGAGCGCACTCTCCGCAGCCGCCCCTGCGGTCGGGCCGCCGTGCTTTTCCATCAGATCCCGTTCAAGCGAGCCGGCGTTCACGCCCACCCGTATGGGCACGCCGCGCCCCTTCGCACATTCCACGACAGCCTTCACATTATCGCGGCCGCCGATATTGCCGGGGTTTATGCGGATCTTGTCCGCGCCGGCCTCCATGGCCGCTATGGCAAGCCTGTAGTCGAAATGTATGTCGGCCACGATCGGCGGGAGCCCGCGCATGCGTTTTATCTCGCCCAGCGCCCTGGCCGCCTCCATGTCCGGCACGGCCACGCGCACTATGTCGCAGCCCGCCGCCGCGAGGGCCTGTATCTGCCCTGCGGTCGCCCAGGCGTCACGCGTGTCAGTGTTCGTCATCGACTGTATAGGCACCGGCGCGCCGCCCCCGATCATTACCCCGCCGCAATTAACCGCCTTGCTATTACCATGAACCATAACACACCTTAAATAATAAATCTGGTCACATCCTGGAATGTGACGAATATCATCAGCCCGAACAGCAGCAGGAGCCCCGCCAGGTGGATCCGCCCCTCCATCTCGTCCGTGATCACCTTTCCCGTGAGCTTCCTGATAATCAGGAACAGCAACCTCCCGCCGTCGAGGGCCGGGAGCGGCAGCATATTCACAATGCCCAGGTTCAGGCTTATCAGCGCCGCCAGCTGCGCAAGCTGGAAAATCCCGTTTTTGGCGACGTCGCTCACCACGTACACGATGCCTACCGGGCCGGTCAGCTCGGTCATGGGCGTCTCGCCCGTGAAAAGCTGCCCTATTATCCTGATCATGCTCTTGCCCATCTCCACTGTCGCGACGGCGCCCCGGCCGATCGATGGGAAAATGTTCGAAAGCCTGCGCTCCATGCCCGGCAGCACACCGATCTTGCGGAGGCCGTCCTCGCCCTCATAGTAGCCGCAGCTTATCTCGGTGCTCTCGCCGCCGCGTATGATGGTCAGTTCCAGCACATCGCCCTGCGAATTCTGTATGGTGGCGCCCACGTCATCCCATTTTTCGATTGGGGCCCCGTTAATGGCGGCAATGGTGTCCCCGCCCATCAGGCCCGCCGCCTCCGCAGGGCTGCCCTCGCTGACAGCATCGATGCTGGTGCCCGGCACGCCATACGAGAATATGACCGCCGCGAGCAGCAGCACCGCAAGCAGCAGGTTCATGAACGAGCCCGCGACGACCGTCACCGCCTTGGCGAAGAAGCCCTTGTTGTTGAAGCCGCGCGGGTCCTCCGAATCCTTGTCCTCGCCCTCCATCACGCACGCGCCCCCTATGGGCAGCGCCCGCAGCGCGTAGTCGGTCTCGCCCTTCCGGAACTTGAATATGCGCGGCCCCATGCCGAGCGCGAACTCATTCACCTTTATGCCCACGGATTTGGCCGCTATGAGGTGCCCCAGCTCATGCACGAATATCAGCAGGCAGAATATGATGACAGCATATAAAATAGTGAGTATTGACATTGTAGCCTCCTTTTCGGCGTCTGTCCGCCGCAAGCTCAATATTGTAGCCTCCTTAACGGCGTCCCTACGCCGCTAACCCAATATGAAACCCCGCGCCCGCATGGGCGGGGCGGCGATCCCGGCCTAGCCGGCGCTGGCCATGCGATCCCAGTCCATCCGACGTGCAGGCCCGGCTGGCGCGGCTAGACCGCCCCGGCCATGGCGCTGGCCCTGCGCCTCGCCTCGCCGTCGAGCCCCAGCACGTCGTCTATGCCCCGCACGGCGGCGGGCACGTGTGACTGCATGAAGCACTCCAGCTTTTCCTGTATGTCGATGAATCCTATCTTCCTTTGGAGGAAGAGGCCAACCAGGATCTCATTCGCGGCGTTCATGGCAATAGGGGCGCTCCCCCCTGCCTTCATCGCCTCCCTGGCAATCCGTAGGCAGGCGAACACGCCTTCGTCGACGCGCTCGAACGTGAGCCCTGCGAGCGCCGTGAAATCCAGCTGCGGCGCCACGGCCTCTAGGCGTTCCGGATACGCGAGCGCATACGCTATCGGCGCCCTCATGTCGGCCGCCCCCAGCTGCGCGATGACGGACGCATCCGCGAATTCCACCATGGAATGCACTATGCACTGGGGATGGGCCAGCACCTCGATCCTTTCGGAAGGCAGCCCGAACAGCGCGCCCGCCTCGATTATCTCAAGCCCCTTGTTCATCATGGTGGCCGAATCTACGGTGATCTTGTCACCCATATTCCAGCTGGGGTGCCGCAGCGCCTGTTCCAGCGTGGCCCCCCGGAGCATCTCCTTTGAAAATCCACGGAACGGTCCCCCGGACGCCGTGAGCAGTACGCGCCTCGGCGCATTGCCGTTGCTGCCCTGGAGCGCCTGGAAGATCGCGCTGTGCTCGCTGTCTACCGGCAGGATCGGCAAACCCCGCCGTGCGGCTTCCGCCATGAGCAGCGCGCCGCCCGCCACCAGCGCCTCTTTATTCGCGACGGCGACACCGCGGCCGCTCGTGAGCGCCTTCCACGTGGGAAGCAGCCCGGCCGCCCCCGACAGCGCGTTCAGCATGAGATCGTATGCGCCATTGCCGGCCGCTTCCGCCAGGCCTTCCGCGCCTGAGAGGATCTCGACCTCCGGGAACTCCCTGGCAAGGGCCGAAAGCTCCGCCTGCCCGCCGCCCACGGCCACCGCCATGCCCGGCCGCAGCCTCATGATCTGCACACGCAGCAGCTCCAGATTCCCGCCGCACGTCAGCACAGTCGCCCTGAACCGCTCAGGATGCCTCTCTATTACGTCCACGGCCTGCACGCCGATAGAGCCGGTAGATCCAAAGATCGCTATATGTTTCATACTTCCGCTATCCAATAATAAATATTATGTAATAATATACCAGCGGCGCCGTGAACAGCAGGCTGTCCACACGATCCAGCACACCGCCATGGCCGGGTATCAGATCCCCAAAATCCTTGATACCCAGTTTGCGCTTAAAAATTGATGCTGTCAGATCCCCCATCTGCGACAGCGCCCCGCCTATCGCCCCTATGATGAGGCAATGCGCGAACAGCCCCGGCACGGCGAACCATCCGAACAGCCCGCAGAAAGCCATGCTCCCCACAATGCCGCCGACCGCCCCCTCCACCGTCTTTTTCGGGCTTATGCTGGGGCACAGTTTGTGCCTGCCTACTAGCATGCCCACAAAGTAGGCCATGGTGTCCGCCCCGAATGCGGCCAGGAATATCAGCCACACGAGTATGCTGTGCTGCCCAAGCTGATCGGTGAGCACGACATGGAAGGAGAAGCCGCATATATACAGTATCCCTACCAATGTCGCCATGCCGTCATACAGCCCGCGCTTTTCGATTCTGAACATATATACGAATGAAGCCATGATAATGGCCGTAAGCCATAGCATGTACAGGCGTGAGGCGTAGGCTTCCCCTAGGTCTGCCGCAATGAGATTGATCGTGTACAGCGCGGCGGCCGCTACGGCTGCCAGCGCGAACGACGGCGTGGCGCCCTTGGCCTTGAAGGCCTTGAAGAACTCATGCATCCCCATCAAACCGGCCAAAAGGCATACGGCGGCAAGCACGGGTCCCCCTATGTACACGGTCACAAGCAAAGGGAGCATTATTAAAGCTGACAATATCCTGGTTTTCATCGCCCCTCCGACTCAGCGCCCGCCGAACCTGCGCGCCCTGCCCTGGTACTCTTCTATTGATTTCTCTAGTTCGTCCGGCGTGAAATCCGGCCAGTACACATCCGAAAACACCAGCTCGCTGTAGGCCCCCTGCCAAAGCAGGAAGTTCGACAGGCGTTTCTCCCCGCTCGTGCGTATTATCAGTTCCGGATCCGGTATGCCGCCCGTGTACAGGCGTTCCGACACGGCCTGCTCGCATATCCCGTCCATATCCAGCGCGCCGCCTGCAAGCTCGCCCGCAATGGCGCGCACGGCCCTGACGATTTCCGCCCTGCTGCCGTAATTCAGCGCGATATTGAACTGCATCCCCGTGTTCCCCGCCGTCGTAGCCAATGACTTCTCCAGGCTCGCCAGCGCATTGTCCGGCAGTTCCCTGTATTCGCCCAGTATGTTGACCTTTACATTGTTGCGGTGCAGCTCGTCCAGTTCCCTGTCGATGTACAGGATCAGGAGCTTGAATATCCCGGAGACCTCCTCCTTGCCGCGTTTCCAGTTTTCGGTCGAAAAGGCATATACAGTAAGGTGTTCGACGCCCAGGACAGATGCCCTTTTCACTATCTCCTTCAGCGCCTTCATCCCGGCGTTATGCCCCGCCAGCCTGGGCAGGCCGCGCTTGGCGGCCCAGCGGCCGTTCCCGTCCATTACAATCCCCACATGGCGGGGGATGCGTTCCATATCCATCGTTTCCCTTTCGCTGAATGCCGCCCAGCCGGCTGGCGCCGGCCTTCCACAAAGCCGCCGGCTGGCGCCGGACTTCCGCAAAGCTGCCGGCTGACGCCGGACTTCCGCAAAGCTGCCGCCTGCCTTCCGCAAAGCTGCCACCCGACCGACAGCCCGCACTTCGCAATGCTGCCGCATGCCGCCTGCCGCTGGCCTTCCGCAAAGCTGCCGCCTGCCGCCGGCCCGGCTCACCAAGACGACACGGTCAGCTCGACACGGCAAAGCATGCTGTCAAAGCGCACTCTGACAACATGCGGTTCGCCTGTCACGGCCCTGCCAGGCGGGGCCGCCTCATTCAGGGCATACGCGATCCCGGCCGCTTCCAGGGCCGCGGCCGCGTCGTCCGCCTTCATACCGATCAGATCGCTGATGTCGGCCTGGCTGGCTCCCTGCGCCACGCCTCAGACCTCCATTATCTCATTCACCTTCTCGGCGATGATCTCGTCTATATGCTTTATGCTTTTATCCGACTTTTTCTGGACCTCCTCCAGTTCCTTCTTGAGGTCGTCCTCGGTCAGATCGCCCGCCTTTTCCTGCTTTTTCAGGGTTTCATTGGCATCGCGCCGCTCGTTCCTTATGGCGACCTTGGCGTCCTCCCCGTATTTGTGGACGAGTTTGGTCAGTTCCTTCCTTCTCTCCTCGGTGACCGGCGGTATCGAAAGCCTTATCACTTTGCCGTCATTGTTGGGGTTGATGCCCAGGTTGGCCATGTTCAGGGCCTTTTCCACATTGCCAAGCGCTTTCGGGTCGAACGGGGTGATAAGAAGGCTCCTCGGATCCGGCGCGGTCACGCTCGCTATGTTCTTCAGCGGCGTCGGCGTGCCGTAATAGTCAACCGCCACCTTGTCCAGCAATGCCGGGTTAGCCCTGCCCGCCCTGACTGTGTTCAGGTTCTCTTTAAGGACCGATATGCTTTTTGCCGATTTTTCGTCTAAGACTGTTTGCGGATCAATACTCATATTAACGCCTCCTCCTTTGCCCCAAAAGGGTAATTCATACTGTTACTATATTGTCGCATGATTGTTGCTGTTCACTTTACAATAGTGCCGATGTGCTCGCCGTTCACGGCCCTTATCACATTGCCGGGTTCAGAGAGCCCGAAAACGTGTATGGCGATATTGTTGTCGCGGCACAATGAGGCCGCCGTCGAGTCCATGACTTTCAGGCCTTTCTCCAGCACCTCCTGATGGCTGAGCTCGCTGTACCGCACGGCGGCGGGGTTCGTCTCAGGGTCGTCCGAGTAGACCGCGTCGACCTTCTTCGCCAGCAATATCACGTCGGCGCCTATCTCGGCCGCCCTCAGCGCGGCCGCCGTGTCCGTCGAAAAATACGGGTTCCCCGTCCCGGCGGCGAATATGACCACCATCTTCCGCTCAAGGCAGGCGATGGACTCCGTCCTGGAATAGGCCTCCACAATGCCGTCCATGGCAATGGCGGACTGGACCTTGGCAGGCACCCCGGCCCCCTCGAATGCGTCCCTTAGAGCAAGGGCGTTCATGACCGTGGCCAGCATGCCCATGTAGTCTGCAGTGGCGCGCGCGATCCCGCTGGAGCCCCGACCCCGCCAGAAATTCCCGCCCCCCACGACAAGCGCGGCCTCCACCCCGGACTCGGCTACCGCCTTGACCTGCCTGACAGTGTCCGCGAGCATGCCGCCGTCGATGCCGAATCGGCCTTCGCCCGCCAGCGCTTCCCCGCTTATCTTCAACAATATCCTCTTATATTTTGGCATAGCCATGCCTGCTCCTTTCCACATGCAGTCTTATACGGTTCTCCGCGCAGCGGAGGGCTTCAGCGGAGGGCTTAAAATGATAATAGCCGCCCTTTGGCTATTATATCATAATAATGCAAAGCATTTTATGATATATCTGCCATCTCCGCGTAGCGGAGGGCTTAAAAATGATAATAGCCGCCCTTTGGCTATTATATCATAAAATGCGATTCTCAGCGAAGCGATTTTCATACTGTTCTCCGACTAAAATAATGGCTTTGCGGCTGATTAGCCGCCCTGCTTCGCCGCAAGGCCCCGCCGCCTCACTGGAAATCCATCTCGCCCACCAGCAGATCCTGGAAGCCCGGCTCGTCGGCCAGCTGCACATGCTCCGCCATGCCCGCGATGCGTCCGGCTTCGGCGGCTTCCGCGCCGCCGATCAGCATGAGCGAAGCCCCGTCGCCCGCAGCGTTCCCCTTGGATACTATTTCGCCGCCCACGCCCGCGAACAGGCCTATCCTGCGGGCGCTCCGCACATCGATATTGTTGCCGAATGTGCCTGCCAGAAGCAGCCCCGAAACATCGCCTCCGTCCACGCCGGCCCTGGCAAGCAGCGCCTTTATGCCGGCCGCGATGGCCGCCTTGGCCATCTGCATCTCCCTGACGTCCTTCTGCGTAAAGGCCACGCGGGCGCCGCCTTCCTGCCCACAAAGCACGAACTCCCTGACTTGCCCGCTCTCCGTGACGCGGGAGCATAGCGCCTCGCCCAGCCCCATCTCCCGCAGTTCACCGGCCGTGCGCATCCTTCCGGTCCCCTCCAGTATGCCCGCGTCAAGCAATGCCGCGACAATACTTATGGCGCCCGAACCGCACACGCCGCGGGGGGGCTTGCCGCCCACCGTCGTGATATGGAGATCGCCGCCATATATCTCGGCCCTTTCTACTGCCCCGCCGTGCGCCCGCATGCCCATGCTCAGGGACGCGCCCTCGAAGGCCGGCCCAGCGGCAGCGGAGCACACCAGCAGTCTGCCGCCGGCGCAGAGCGCGATCTCGCCGTTTGTGCCCACGTCTACGAACAGCGTGCAGCCAGGCAGGCCGCAGAAATCCGTGGCGAGCAGGCCCGCCGTTATATCCGATCCCACATAGCCGCCCAGGCCAGGCGGCATGTAAAGCGCCGCGCCTGGCGCCGCGCCTATGCCCAAGGCAGCCGCCTCCACAGTGGCGGCATCCTGCGCCGCCGCATATGGCGGGGCGGCCAGCGGCGAGGGGTCTTCGCCGAGCAGAAGGAAACGCATGACGGTATTCCCCACCGCCGTGATCTTCTTTATGTCCGCCCGCCTTATGCCATGCCGCTCTTCGAAAAGTCCCATTATCCGGTTCATCCCTTCCACCGCGGATGCCTGGAGCCGCTGCCTCTCGGCGTCGCCCTTCATGGCGTTGGAAAGCCTGAATATGATGTCCGCCCCGAATTTGGCCTGCGGGTTGCCTATCGCAGTCCTGCCTATCAGCGCCTTGCTGTCCAGATCCCATAGGGCGCCAGTCAGTGTAGTCGTCCCTACATCAAACGCTATGCCGAGATTATCCATTGATTCCACCTATTTCTGCTGGCCGGCCAAACGCGGCGCAGGCGCCACGCGCTTGGCCCATGCCAGGATCATCCGTTGATCCTGCCCGCTTCTGCCGTACCATCAAGCGCGGCACGGCCGCCGCGACAGGCCCGCGCCAGGATCATCCGTTGATCCTGCCCGCTTCTGCCGTCCCATCAAGCGCGGCGCAGCCGCCGCGACAGGCCCGCGCCAGGATTATCCATCGTTCCCGCCCGTCTCCGCCGCCCTGACCCCGTACATGGCGCAAAGCCTGCATCCGTGCCGCTCTGCGCTGGGGACGCTGCAGCTGGGCGCACCGCAGCCGCAGGCTGCCTGGGGCAGCCCGCTGCCGCCCGCTGCGGCGAACAGGATGCCGCAGCATGACTTGGCAGGTTGTATTGACGCGTTTTCCGCCACATACGCGCCTATCTTGGAGAAATCGACTATGCTTGCCAGCTTGAAGATCTCCGTGATCTCCATGCCGTGCAGCCCCGGTCCGAAGCTGCACGACAGCGCCGCTCCGTGCGCAGGGGCGCCTGCAAGCAGGGCAGCGCCCATTACGGGGGCTGACTTCAGCAGCCGCGCCCTCAGCCCCTCCACAGCCGCTTCCAGATAGGCGTTCGCCCACACATCCGCATAGAAGGCCGCCGACAGGCTGGGCGCCTCGTCACCGCCCCATCGGCCTCCGCTCTCCCTGTCCAGCGCCATAGCGTATAGAATGACATTTGTCAGCCTCTGCGTGTCCACGGAGGCAAAAACCGGGCACGACAGGCTCACGCCGCAGGCCGAAACCCGCCCGCCGCTCAAAGCGCCCTTCTCTAGGAACACCGCGATCGCGTTAAGGCTGACGCCTGCCTGCCACTCCTCGTGGATGCCGCAGGCCTCGCCGAACATCGCCTCGTGGGCGCCATCGGCCCCGCCGCCCCCGCAGGCCGCGCCAGCTCCGCCCGACATCCCTTCGCGGCCGCCACGGGTCCCGGCCATCCCGCCGGGCATGCCCACGCAGGCCTCGCCGAACACCGCCTCGTGGGCGCCATCGGCCCCGCCGCCCCCCGTGCCAGGCAGGAACCCGCACATCCTTTTCAGTTTGCCAGCTGCCGCCTCATAGAGCGCCGGCAGCTGGAACGCGAACATCATCTCTTTCATATCAGCCAACAAATATTCCGGCCGGAACCCCGGCCGGCACAGGCCGCCGCCTGCCCTTCCTCGGGTGGCATGCCGCCGCCCGCCCTTCAACAGGAGGCAGGCCGCCGCCTGCCCTTCATCAGGTGGCATGCCGCCGCCCGCCCTTCATCGGCCGGCACAGGCCGCCGCCTGCCCTTCATTCAGTAATAGTATAAGAAGCGGCAAAAAACCGCTTCTTATCATTTATCCACATCATGTTCGTAATCGTGCCCGCATACAGTGCCTTATTAGCCCATCTGCTTCGCGACTTCCTCCGCGAAGTTCTCTTCCTTCTTCTCAAGGCCCTCGCCGACTTCGTAACGGATCATCGCCGCGATCTTCAGGGATTTCCCAAGGGCCTTGCCGGCCTCTTCGATATACTGGCGCACAGTCATGTCCGCATTCTTCACAAACTTCTGCTCCAGCAGGCAGGTCTCCTTGAGCTCCTTCTTCAGCCTTCCGACCACCATCTTCTCAACGATCTCAGCGGGTTTGCCCTCATTCAGGGCCTGCTGGATCAGTATCTTCTTCTCGGATTCGATATATTCCGGATCCACGCCGGACTCGTCTATAAACCTCGGATTCATGGACGCGACCTGCATGGCGATATCCTTGCCCGTGACAAAGATGTCGTCATAGGGCGCCTCGGTCTCAAGCCCGATGATGACGCCGATCTTGCCGCCGCCATGGATGTAGCCCACATTGAGTGCGCCGGGGATCTCCGTCCTCTGGACGCGCCTTACGTTCATGTTCTCGCCGATCGTCGCAATCAGGCTGTTCAGCCTGTCTTTCACAGTGCCCTCGCCCAGCTTCATGCCGAGGAAATCCTCAAGGCTGTTCCAGCCCGGTTCGAGCGAAAGCTCCGAAAGGCTCTCGACAAAGCCGATGAACTCCTCGTTCTTGGCCACAAAGTCGGTCTCCGAATTCACTTCCACGATCCCCGCCACCTTGTAGTCAGGCGAGAATTTGATCCTTACCAGGCCCTCTGTCGCTATACGGCCCGCCTTCTTTGCCGCCTTCGCAAGCCCCTTCTCGCGGAGCAGCTCTATCGACCTTTCGATGTCGCCGTCCGTCTCGATCAGCACATTCTTGCAGTCCATCATGCCTGCGCCTGTCCTTTCGCGCAGCTCCTTGACCATCGCCGCAGTTATTGCCATATTCGCCTCCATTGCGGCCCATCCGGCCGCTACAAAATCCTTATCAAAATAACTTATTGCCCTGCCAAGACATCAATGGGGGCAGGGTGTGCATGCCCGCTCTATGCTTCTGCATCCACCGCCGCTGCGGCGTCATCGGCGGGCGCCGCCGGGGCATCCACCGCCGCTGCCTCGGCAGGCTCCGCGCTGCCCTCGGCATACTCCGCCTCGCTGCTGTCCGTGCCTTCGTCGAAGCTTTCGCCCTGCCTGCCTTCGATGACCGCATCCGCCATGCCGCCGGCAATGAGCTTTATGGCGCGGATCGCGTCGTCATTGGCGGGGATGATGTAGTCAACATCATCGGGGTCGCAGTTCGTATCGACGATGCCTACAATAGGTATGCCCAGTATCCGGGCCTCCTTTATGGCTATCCTCTCCTTCTTCGGATCGACCACGAACAAGGCCGCCGGCATCCCCTTCATCTCCTTTATGCCGCCCAGGAATTTCTCCAGCCTGGCCTGCTCAAGCCTCAGCTTGATGACTTCCTTCTTAGTCAATGCTTCGAAAGTCCCGTCCGTTTCCATGTTCTGGATGGCGTACAGTCTCTTTATCCTCTCGGAAATCGTCTTGTAGTTGGTGAGCATGCCGCCCAGCCACCTCTCGTTGACATAGTACATGCCGCACCGGATGGCCTCGTCCTTTATGGCGGCCTGCGCCTGTTTCTTGGTGCCCACAAACAGCACCGGGGCGCCGCTCTCGCCTATGCCGCGCATGAAGTCATAGGCCTGATCTATCAGTTTTACCGTTTTCTGAAGATCTATTATGTAGATGCCATTCCTTTCGGTAAAAATATAAGGCGCCATCTTTGGGTTCCATCTCCTCGTCTGATGCCCAAAATGCACGCCCGCTTCCAGCAACTGTTTCATTGAAATAATCGACATTTTTCCCTCCTGGTTTTT
>JAIRSA010000052.1 GCA_031255695.1 Eubacteriales Family XIII. Incertae Sedis bacterium
CCCATGGCCTCACCCTGGATGAAACAGGTGTGGGCGCCTGCGGATATGCGGCCGTGCGTATATAAGTACCAGGTGAGCGCCCCGTTTGACGTGCCTGTCGCGGCTTCTTCCGGTATGCCATACAGCGGGGCAAAATTCCGGCAGTGGTAATATCTGCTGGCGCCGGCCACGCCGCCTGCCCCAGTCGCTCCGCAAGCCCCGGCCGCAGCGCCCGCCCCAGTCACGCCGCCCGTGCCGGCCACAGCGCCTGCCTCAGCCCCGCCAGCGCCGCCCACAGCCCCAGCAGAGCCGCCAGCCCCGGCCTCAGCCACAGCCCCAGCGCCAGCCCCGCACGCATCGGCGGCGAAGGCGTGGACGCCTACGACGCCGAGCTCCCTGGACAGCTCGCTGATGGCCTCAAAATCAGGCTTGATGCGCTCCAGCTCGGCGCACGACGCCACTGGCATGATTATGTCCGCAAGGCCCGTGGAGATTATCTCCGGGCGCCAGATGCGATGCCCCTCCATGACCCCCTCGGCCGGCGCAAGGCCCATATAGCCATAGAGCGCGGCAGCCCTTTCGGGCGGCTCGACAGCGCCTAGGCACGCCGGCGCCGCCATTTCCATCATTATCATGCCATCCGCGGCTTCTATCCCCAGCGCCCCGGCATTTGTGTGCGCCGTCCAGCGGCCCGCCTCCCGGCCGGCTTTCAGCTCTTCGCCCCGTATGGCGGAAAACGCGGCTATCGTCGCATGCCCGCAGAGATCCACCTCATCGGCCACCGTAAAATACCTCAGCCTGTAGTGGCCCTCAGGGGCGCCCGCCTCTTTGCGAACAAAAACCGTCTCCGAATAACGCAGCTCTGCGGCAGCGCGCCGCATCACAATATCACCGGGAAACGGTTCTTCTTCGTCCAGCAGCACCACCGCTGCCTGGTTGCCCCCAAACAAAATGTCAGAAAACGCATCTAGGATAAAAAATCTCATGTCGCCTTCCCATTTCTATTTTATTGCGGCCATCCGGCTATTTTTTCCTTCTCGCACCTCCGCCGGCCACATTTACGCGTGTATGCGATTTCAGAATATCCTTCTTCGCCTCCGACATGAGCTCGCTGTCCGAAAGGTCGCTCGAATGCTCCTGCAGCCATTCCTTGGCGCGGTTCTCCGACTTTTTGGCCCGCTCGACATCTATCTCCTCAGGCCACTCGGCCGCATCGGTGAATATGGTGAACTTCTCTTTTATATCAATGAAGCCCCCGGTAATAGCCGCTATCCTGAAATCCTTCGAGCCTGCCTCCTGGATCCACAGCTCCCCTGTAGCAAGGAGCTTGCAGGCCCATGTGTGGTCCGCCATAAAGCCTTCGTCGCCCGTAAGCGTCCGCGCTATCACAAGCTCTATTTCCCCCCGGTAGAACAGCTTCTCCGGGGTGATGATGTCGAGCCTGACGCTTTTAGCCATTTTTCCCAAACCTTTCCACTACTTCGTCTATGCCCCCCGCGAACAGGAACAGCGATTCCGGTATGGCGTCGTGCTTGCCTTCGAGTATCTCACGGAAGCCCCTGACCGTCTCTCTGAGGGTGACATATTTGCCCGGCGTGCCTGTGAACGCCTCGGCCACGCCGAACGGCTGCGAGAGGAAGCGCTGTATCTTCCTCGCCCTCGACACGACGAGCTTGTCATCGTCCGAGAGCTCGTCCATGCCCAGGATCGCTATGATGTCCTGGAGATCCTTGTACCGCTGCAGGACCTCCTGCACGCCCCTGGCGGTATTGTAGTGATCGTCCCCCAGGATCAGCGGATCCATTATCCTGGACGTGGACTCCAGTGGATCGACGGCCGGGTATATGCCCAGCTCGGTTATCGCCCGCGAAAGCACCGTGGTGGCGTCTAGGTGGGCAAATGTCGTGGCAGGCGCGGGATCCGTCAGGTCGTCCGCAGGCACGTATATAGCCTGGACCGAGGTGATCGAGCCCCTCTTGGTCGAGGTGATCCTCTCCTGCAATGCGCCCATCTCCGTGGCCAGCGTTGGCTGGTAGCCCACCGAGGACGGTATGCGCCCCAGAAGCGCCGATACCTCCGAGCCGGCCTGGGTGAAGCGGAATATATTGTCAATGAACAGCAGGACGTCCTGCCCGACCTCGTCGCGGAAATACTCCGCCATCGTCAGCCCAGTCAGCGCGACCCGCATCCTGGCGCCCGGCGGCTCGTTCATCTGGCCGAAGACCATGGCCGTCTTGCTGATTACGCCCGAATCTATCATCTCGTAATACAGGTCGTTGCCCTCGCGCGTCCTCTCGCCTACCCCGGCGAAAACGGAGATGCCGCCATGCTCCTTCGCGATATTGCTGATAAGCTCCTGTATCAGCACCGTCTTGCCGACGCCGGCGCCGCCCAGCAGCCCGACCTTGCCGCCCTTGGTGTAGGGGGCTATCAGATCCACGACCTTGATGCCCGTCTCGAATATCTGCGCTGTCGTGTCCTGATCCTCGAACGACGGCGCCTCCCTGTGTATGGGCATATTCCTCTCGGCCACCACCTGCTCCTTGCCGTCGATATTCTCGCCGATGACGTTGAACAGCCTTCCGAGGACCTTATCGCCCACAGGCACGGTAATGGAGCCGCCCGTGTTCACGGCCTTCATCCCCCTCTGCAGCCCGTCCGTAGACGACAGGGCCACGCACCTCACTACGTCGTCGCCTATATGCTGGGCCACCTCGGTCACGATCTGCCGGCCGCTGACCTCGACGTTTATGGCGTTGAGAAGCTCCGGCATTTCCTCAGGCAGGAACTTTATATCGACCACCGGCCCGATCACCTGCTGTATGGTCCCAATCTGTCCGCTCATAGAGAACCTCCTTATTTCAGCGCGTCCGCGCCGCTCACAATCTCTGTAATCTCGCTCGTTATCGCCGCCTGCCTGGCCCGGTTATAGAACAGCGTCAGATCCGCGATCATATTGTTCGCGTTGTCTGTGGCATTCTCCATTGCCATGCGCCTCGCGGCATGTTCGCAAGTCGCAGACTCGACAATAGCGCTATATATCATTATCTCGACATACTTAGGGACAAGATAATTGAATACCTCTTCGATGGACGGTTCATACTCCACTTGTTTTTCAAGCGGCGTCACTTCAGGATCCCGCTTGATGTCAAAGGGGAGCAGCCTGACCGTCTTCACCCGCTGCTCAAGCGTCGACACGAACGAGGTGTATATCATCATGACTTCGTCTATCTTGCCCTGGACGTACTGCTCGATAATAGGCGAACTGATATCGTGCGTTTCGATGAAAGCGATGTTTTCCGGCGGAAGCATGTATTCGCCATGTATCTCATAGCCCCGCTTCAGGAAGTAGTCCCTGCCCTTGCTGCCCACCGCCACGATCACGGGGGCCTCTGGATCCGCCTTGATCTCTGCCTCCGCCTGCTTGATGACATTGGAGTTGAAGCTCCCGCAAAGCCCTCTGTTGCTGGTGACCACGATATAGCATGTTGTCTTGATTTCGCGGTTCCCTTCCAGATATTTCACCGGTATGTCCGCGCTGTTGTTGAAGATATCCTCGATGGACTCCGTAACAAAATGAAAATACTCGCCCGTCTTTTCGAAGGTGACCTTGGCCCGCCTCAGTTTTGACGCCGAGACAAGCTTCATGGCGTTTGTTATATGCTCGATGTTCGTTACGCTCTTTACCCGTCTTTTGATATCCCGCATGCTGCTGCCGGCCAAATCGAATCTCCTTTCCGCTATCTATGCCCCTGGAGGCCCTGCGCCCTCTTGCGCCGGGCACCTGCCCTGGCCTGGCCTTGGGGCCCCTGCGCCCTTTCGCGCCGGGCGCCTGCCCTGCCCTGGCCTTGGGGCCCTGCGCCCTCTCGCGCCGGGCGCCTGCTCTGGCCTGCCGGGGGCGCCAGCGCCTGCAGCCTTGCCGCAGCCGCCTGTACCCGCCACGCGCCGCCGCCTAGAGCAGCGCGTCATACTCCTTGCTGAATATTTCCTTGTATTTTACTATCGCTTCCTTCAGCTGGGCCTCGTCGGCCTCCTCCAGCTTGCCGGACGCCTTGATGTTCTCCCCTACGCTTGGGTATTGGGTGCCCATGAAATCGAAAAAGCCCTTTTCAAAGGTCTTTATCTTGTCAAGCTCAATATCCGCCAGGTAGTTGTTGACTGCCGCGTAGAATATCATGATCTGGTTCTCGACGAGGACAGGGCTGTACTGCCGCTGCTTTATGACCTCCATGAGCACCAGCCCGTGGTCGAGCCTCTCCTTGGTCTCTTTGTCGAGATCGGAGCCGAACTGAGAAAAGCTGGCCAGCTCGCGGTACTGCGC
>JAIRSA010000093.1 GCA_031255695.1 Eubacteriales Family XIII. Incertae Sedis bacterium
CGGCAGCCCAGGCGGCTGGCAGCCTTATGGCCTCGCCGAGGGCGAAGGCCCTCGCCGCCAGGCTGGGGCTTGATATAGGCCTGGCGAGCCCGACCGGCCCGGCAGGAAGGATCATAGAACACGACGTGCGGGAGCTTGATCGGCGCCTGCGCGAGGAAGGGCATACCGGCGCAGGCGCGCCCGGAGGCGAGGCAGCCGGCAGCACGTCAGCGCCCGGCGCAGCTGGCGGCGGGATGGCGGCCGGGGCGGCCCCGGACGCGGGCGGCGGCTTCTTCGACGAAAAGCTCACGAAGATACGCAGCCTGATCGCGGATTCCATGCTGCACTCACTGCAAAGCTCGGCCCAGCTCACGCACCACCATTCATTCGACGCCTCCGCCATATTGGCGCTGCGCTCACAGTTCAAGGGCAGCGGCGACGCCGGCGCCCAAGGCATATCCATAGGCGATATGATCCTTTACGGCGCGGCCTATACGCTGAAGGCATATCCGGAGCTCAACAGCCATTTCCTGGGGGGCACGCTGCGCCGCTTTACAGGAGTGCACCTCGGCGTCGCCGTGGACACGCCGCGCGGGCTGATGGTCCCCACCATATTCGACGCGGACAAGAAATCATTGGCGCAGATCTCCGCAGAGGCAAAGGCGCTCGCGGCGCAGGCGCGTTCCGGGAGCATCAACCCCGACAGCCTTCGCGGCGGCACCTTTACGGTATCAAACCTGGGGCCGACCGGGGTCGAGTCGTTCACGCCCATACTCAACCCGCCGCAGGTGGCCATACTCGGCGTCTGCGGCACGGTTACGAAAGTCAGGCAGGCGGGCGGCGGCATCGAGGCCTACCCTTCGATCGGGCTTTCGCTCACATACGACCACCGTGCGGTGGACGGCGCGCCTGCATCGCGTTTCGCCCAGGCCCTATGCAGGAACCTGGAGCAGTTCGCACTGCTGCTGGCCCTGTCCAGCATGGCATAATAGCGGATCTAATAAGGAGATTTTATGGAAAGATATGATCTGATAGTGATCGGCGGCGGCCCGGCAGGCTATGCCGCCGCCGGGCAGGCTGCCAAGGGCGGGCTGTCCGTGGCGCTGTTTGAGCGGCGCAGCCTCGGCGGCGTCTGCCTGAACGAGGGCTGCATACCTACCAAGAGCCTGCTCTATGCCGCGAAAATGCTCGACAATGCCGCGCATGGCGCGGCCTTTGGCCTTATGATCGGGCCCGCCGCGCTCGATCACAAGGCTGTGGTATCGCGCAAGGACAAGGTAGTCAAGACATTGGTATCCGGCGTGGGCGCCAAGATGAAGTCCCATGGCGTCGATGTATTCCCGGCCTCTGCCGCCATACAGGGCAAGACGGCCGGCGGCTTCGCCGTGGAGGCGGGCGGGCAAGCGTTTACAGCCTCCAAGCTGCTGATAGCTACCGGCTCGGCGCCCGTCATCCCTCCCATACCCGGCGTGCGCGAAGGGCTGGATTCAGGCTTCGTCGTGACAAGCCGGGAGATACTCGACATGCAGGAAGTGCCTGAACGCCTGCTCATAGTGGGCGGCGGCGTGATCGGCCTGGAAATGGCGGGCTACTTCTCCGCTGCTGGCTCAAAGGTCCTCGTCGTCGAAATGCTCGACAAGATCGCCGGGCCATTTGACCCCGAAATATCCACGATCCTCCAGAAGAACCTGGAGAAAAGGGGCGTAGAGTTCCGCCTCGGCGCCAAGGTAAGCGCAGTCGGCCCCGATGGCGTGCGGATTGAGCCTGCCGGCGGCGGTCCCGGCACTGCGGCCCCCGCGCCGAATGGCGGCTCCAAGCCCGCAGGTGCCCCCGCGCCGAATGGCGGTTCCAAGCCCGCCGGCATCCCTGCCGGCGCAACGGCCCCCGCTGGCGACCCTGCTGGCTCTTTTGCCGCCGACAATGTCCTGCTTTCTATAGGGCGGAAGCCCGCCACGGAGGGCATAGGCCTTGAGAACATCGGGCTTGCGGCCGAGGGCGGCGCGATCGCGACAGACCGCATGATGCGCACCAGCGTCCCCGGCGTCTACGCCGCAGGCGACGTAAACGGGAAGAGCATGCTCGCCCACACCGCCTACAGGGAGGCGGAGACCGCCGTCAACAATATGCTGGGCCGTAAGGGCTATATGCGCTATAGCGCCATACCCTCCGTGATCTACACCCAGCCTGAGGCGGCCGGCGCCGGCGAGACAGAGGCTTCCGCCGCGGAAAACGGCTTTGCGGCAAAATGCATAAAACTGTCGATGCGCTACGCGGGGCGCTACGTCGCGGAGAACGACGGCGGCGACGGCATATGCAAGCTGATCATCGACACGAAGTCGCGGCGCGTCCTAGGCGCGCACATGATCGGCAGCTATGCATCCGAGATAATAAGCTCCGCCGTCTTCATGATCGAGAGCGGCTGGCCCCTTGAGACCCTGAAGGAAATCGTGTTCCCCCACCCCACCGTCGGCGAGATCCTGCGGGAGGCCCTGTTCGAAATGGAATGAGCGGCAGGAACGGCCGCAGTCCGCACGCGCGGGGGCATGGCCACGTTCTGAACGCGCTAGCCCCAGCTGTGACATCGCGGCCCGCACGTGCGAAGGCGCGGCTTCACCGCAGTGGCGGCAGCATCTGCGGCCGCACTACAACTACAAGCCGCACGCGCGGGGGCGTGGCCGCCGCCCTGCTGGCTGGCAGCCTGAACTGTAACAAATATTATTGATGAGGAGATGAATGATGCCTAAATCGTTGTTTGTAGATCCGGCAGAATTGCAGAAGAGCGGCAGGATCAGATTCACGGACATACCGGTCAACCAGTATCAGAAACCTATATCCGAGGCGCGAGGCGAGTTCTCCGACGAGGCGCTGAAGCGCATCTACAGGGATATCGTCATACTGCGCACCTTCGAGCATATGCTGAACCAGATCAAGACCCAAGGCAGCTACAACGGGATCGAGACGACATACCCCGGCCCCGCCCACCTGTCGCTGGGCCAGGAATCCGCCGCCGTCGGCCAGGCCTACCTGCTGGAGCCCGGCGACATAATCTTCGGCAGCCATAGGAGCCATAGCGAGATATTGGCCAAATCGCTGTCGGCCATAGAAAAGCTTGACGACGCGGCCCTGATGGATGTCATGGAACACTTCTTCGATGGCAGGATCCTGCGTTCGCTGGAAAATATTTACAAGGCGACGGACGTGAAGGACCTGGCCATGCATTTCCTGCTGTATGGGGCCCTCTGCGAGATCTTCGCGCGCAGCAACGGCTTCCACATGGGGATGGGCGGCTCCATGCACGCCTTCTTCCTGCCGTTCGGCGTCTACCCCAACAATGCCATTGTGGGCGGCTCGGCCACCATAGCCACGGGCGCCGCGCTCTACAAGAAATGCAACAGCAAGGGCGGCATCGTCGTCTGCAATATCGGCGACGGCTCCCTGGGCTGCGGCCCGGTGTGGGAGGCGCTCAACTTCGCGGCAATGGATCAGTACAAGACCCTTTGGGGCGACAGCGGCGATGGCGCGGGCGGCATCCCGGC
>JAIRSA010000113.1 GCA_031255695.1 Eubacteriales Family XIII. Incertae Sedis bacterium
CCGGCAGGCGCGGCAAAGGGGGCATGGCGGGATGGCGGATACCAACAAGACAGAACGCGCCACAGCCAAAAAACGGCGCGACGAACGCAAAAAAGGCAACGTATTCAAGAGCAAAGACGTGGTGAGCGTCGCGACCCTGCTCGTATGCTTCTGGCTCACGCTGCAACTGGGGAGCTACATTACGGACCAGGTGTCAGAGGCATTCGCGTCCTTCTTGGACAGGGCAGGCAGGATGGAGAGCCTGAGCATCGCGGAGAGCGGCGTCATAGGGAGGCAGATCATCACGGTGGCCTTCGTGACGACGGCCCCGATGCTGGCGGCGGCCTTCCTGATAGCGTTGATCGCGAACGGCGTGCAGACGAAATTCCTGGTGTCTGCGGAGCTCCTGAAGTTCAAGCCGGACAAGATAAACCCGATCAAAGGGCTGAAGCGCCTGTTCTCGGTCAGGTCGCTGGTGGAACTGCTGAAAAGCGTCATAAAGATAGCGGTAGTCATCTGGCTGGTATACAGCACCGTAATGGAGATGGTGGCCGTGTCGCCAGACCTGCTGAACACGAGCATGGACGAGGGCATAAGATACATGGCGGACGAGATCAGGAGCATGGTCTACATAGTCTGCCTCATATTCGCAGGGGTCGCCGCCCTGGACTACGCCTACCAGAAGTACGACTACGAGAAGAAGCTCCGCATGAGCAAGCAGGAGGTCAAGGACGAGTACAAGCAGACGGAAGGCGACCCCATGATAAAGGGGAAGAGGCGGGAGAAACAGCGCGAGATCAGCATGAGCCGCATGATGCAGCAGGTGCCGGGGGCGGACGTGGTCGTCAGGAACCCGACGCACTTCGCGGTGGCCATGAAATACGACATAGACAAAGACCCCGCGCCCATAGTGGTGGCGAAGGGCCAGGACCATGTGGCGGAGCGCATAATCCAGATAGCAGAGGAGAACGGCGTGCTGATGACGGAAAACCCGCCGCTGGCGAGGAGCCTGTACGCGGCGGTCGAGCTGGGAGGCTACGTGCCGGCGGACTTCTACCAAGCAGTCGCCGAAGTCATGGCCTGGGTGTATGAGACGAAAAAAGACAAAGAAGGGACAGGGCAAGAATGAGAAAAGCGCTTAACAATGTCATTATTGTATTTTTCGTGGTCGGGATCATCGCGCTCATCATAATCCCGCTGCCCACCTTTGTGCTGGATTTCATGTTCATCATCAGCATATCGGTGTCGCTTATGATACTCGTGATGACCATGTACATAAATGGGCCGCTGGAATTCTCGATATTCCCGTCCCTGCTCCTGATCACCACGATAATGCGCCTGGCGCTCAACATATCGTCGACGAGGCTCATACTGTCCGACCAGGGGCAGGCCGGCAAGGTGATAGAGACATTCGGGTCATTCGTGCTGCGGGGCAACCCCGTCGTGGGCTTCATCGTCTTCCTCATAATAGTGGTGGTGCAGTTCATAGTGATAACCAAGGGCGCAGAGCGCATTGCCGAGGTTTCCGCAAGGTTCACGCTGGACGCCATGCCCGGCAAGCAGATGGCCATAGACGCCGATCTGAGCGCGGGGCTCATAACGGAGGAAGACGCGAGGGCCAGGCGCGACAAGATACAGAGGGAATCGGAGTTCTTCGGGGCCATGGACGGCGCCACGAAGCTCGTGAAAGGGGACGCCATAGCCTCCATCGTGATCGCGATGATAAACCTGATAGCGGGCACCATCATCGGCATGGTCCAGGGAGACATGGAATTCTCGCAGGTGCTGAGCGTGTACTCCATCGCGACGGTGGGCGACGGCCTGGTCAGCCAGCTGCCGGCGCTGATGATATCGACGGCCACGGGCATGATAGTCACCCGCTCGGCCTCCGAGGGCAACCTGAACGAGGACGTGAAGAAACAGTTCATGTCCCAGCCAAGGACATTGGTGATCGCCGGGGCGGCTGTCATGTGCATGAACATGATACCGGGGTCGCCGCATATACAGATCTCGCTTATCGGGCTGACGCTGCTGATACTCGGCTTCGTGCTCATCAGGGGCGAGAAGGCCGCGGCTGTGACCGCCGAGCGCGTGGAGATGCAGGACCTGATAGAGGAGACAGGCGCAGAGGCCGACTATTACAGGAATATAGACAATGTCTACAACCTGCTGGGCGTCGAGCCCATAGAGATGGAGTTCGGGTACTCCCTGCTGCCGCTGGTGGACGAGGCGAGCGGCGGCAGCTTCATTGACCGCATTGTCATATTCAGGAAACAGTTCGCGCTGGACATGGGGGTGGTGGTGCCTACGGTGAGGCTCAGGGACAACGGGCTGATCAACCCCAACCAGTACCTTGTGAAGATAAAGGGGGAAGAAGTGGCGCGGGGCGAGGTGCTCGTGGACTATTTCCTGGCCCTGAACCCCGGCAATGTAAGCGGCGAGGTGGAAGGCATCGACACGGTGGAGCCGGCCTACGAGATACCGGGGAAATGGATAGCGGAGAGCGAGAAGGAGATGGCGGAAGTCTATGGGTACACCGTCATTGACGCATTGTCCGTGATCGTGACCCATATGTCGGAGGTAGTGAAGAAACATATACACGAGCTTATAAGCAGGCAGGACATAAATATACTGCTCGAAACCGTGAAGAAGAGCAACCCGGCCATCGTGGACGACGTGATACCGGGCATCATCAGCATTTCGGACCTGCAGAAGATACTGATGAACCTGCTGCGCGAGGGCGTGCCCATACGCGACATGGAGAGCATACTGGAGAGCCTCGGCGACCACGGGGTCTCGATAAAGGACACGGACATGCTGACCGAGTACGTCCGCCAGAAGCTGAAGAGGACAATAACGCGGAAATACACGGACGGCAGCAGCATAAAGGTGCTGACGCTGGATCAGGGCATAGAGAACGATATACTGAATTCCGCGAAGAAGAGCGACCACGGCACATACCTGGCGATGGAGCCGCAGACCGTGCAGCGCATAGTGGAGAATGTGAACGCCCAGATAGCTAGGGTCAACGAATTGGTGCACCAGCCGGTGATACTGACGTCGCCGATAGTGAGGATCTACTTCAAGCGGCTGATAGACCAGTTCCTCCCGAACCTGACGGTCCTTTCGTTCAATGAGATAGACACCAATATACAGATACAGGCTATCGGGCTGATCCAGGAGGATGAATGACAGGCAGGGGACGGATCGGCATGAGTAGGGGGCAGGGCCAATTATGGAGCCAGCGGAGATGACAGGGATTACCGCAACAATAGCCAATATAAGCAAAGAAGCCGCACGGGCCACGCCATCGTGTGCCGCGGCCGCGCCAGGCGCTGCCACGGGCGGGCTGGCCATGCCATCCGGGGCGGGCTGCGCCACGGGCGCACAGACCCCAGCGGACGCTGCCATGGGCGCACAGGCGGCATCGGCGACCGCCGACACAGGCGCACAGGCCCCAGCGCCGCCAGACGCGCCAGCCGCGGCCGCCCCAGCGGGCACGCCCGCGCAAGACGCCGCGCCGCCCGCCGACAGCCGCAGGGACTACGCGGAGCAGTGGCGCGAATACAGGCAGAGCCGCAGCGACGACGCGCGCAATGAGATCGTGCTGGCCTACCTCGGCCTGGTCAAGCGCATCGTACTGCGCTTCAAGGGCAGCTACAACAACTACGGGCAGCTCGACGACATGATAAACCAGGGCATGATAGCGCTCATCGACGCCGTAGAGCGCTTCGACCCCGACATGGGGAACAAATTCGAGACATTCGCGTCCCTGAAGATCAGAGGCGCTGTAATAGATTTCATGCGCAAGCAGGACTGGATACCGCGCAACCAGAGGACACTGGTAAAGGGCCTGAACTCCGTCTACGAGGCGCTGTACGCAGAATACGGGAGGGAGCCGACGAAGGAGGAGATAGCCGTGAAGATGGGCGTGAGCGCCATGCAGCTTGAAAAAATACTCCAGAAGAGGCACGACGCCATGATACTCTCGTATGAAGAGGCCGTCAACGAAAAGATGGCCTCGGTATCGCCGCTGATGACAGAGCACAGGGACGAAGGCGCGCCGGAAGAGGCCATGCTGCGCAACGAGCTGAAGCAGAAACTGAAAGAAGCGGTAGGCGGGCTGAGCGAAAAGGAAAGGCTGGTGGTCTCGCTCTACTACTACGAAAACCTGAAGCTGAAGGAGATAGCAGGCATAATGGGGATAACAGAGTCAAGGGTGTCGCAGATACATTCGGCTTCCATCATGAAGCTGAGGCACAAGATCGACGCCTACAACACAGGATAGCGGCCCTGCGGGGCCGCAGACCGCACAGGCGGCGCGCGGGGCAGGCTTCCCGGCGGGCCCCGGCCATGCGGAGCGCACGGGGGCACAGGCGGCGTGCGGGGGCACACCATGGGCGGCGCCCCGGCTCCCGGCACAGGGGCCCCGGCCACGCGGAGCGCATGGGGCACAGGCATAGTGGGTACAACGTAACAGGAGGTTAGAATGGTAAGAGGATTTTACGACGCGGCATCGGGCGTGCTGACGCAGCTGCGCAACTTCAACGTCATGTCGAACAACATAGCGAACCTGACGACGACGGGCTACAAGGCGGAAGCCCTTGTCGGCTCCTCGTTCGCCGACCACCTTGTGGTGCGGTTGGGGGGCGGCGACGTAAGGAGCGCAGGCGGCATAGGCAGAGGCAATTTCTTCACGGTCAATATGAGCGAGTACACCGACTTCGCTCAGGGCAGCATGGAGAACACAGGCCGGGAGCTCGACATGGCGATCAACGGCAGGGGCTTCTTCATGATACGCACAGAGGACATGGGCGACGTGCTCACTAGGGACGGGCAGTTCGACGTGGACTCAGAGATGAACCTCGTGCTGCCTGGGGTCGGGCAGGTGCTGGACGACAGCATGTCGCCCATCACCCTCGAAAGCAGCAGCATCACCGTGGGGCAGGACGGCGCGGTGAGCGTCGCCGGCGAAGCCGTGGCGCAGCTGGGGATATTCGACGTAGAGGACGTGTCCACGCTCAAGAACGCGGGCAAGGGCTTCTACCGGAGCGATACAGAGCCGGACGCGGCCGAGGCGGGCTCATACCATGTGGTCCAGTACGTGATAGAGAAGTCGAACGTAAACATGGCCATGGAGATGAGCCGGATGATGGCCGGCCAGCATATGTACAACTCCTGCTCCCAGATCGTGAAGATGTACGACCAGCTGAACGAGACCCTGGTGACGCAGGTAGGGCGCGTAAGCTAGCGCCCTGGCCGCAGACGGGGATAGGCGCGCAAGGCGGCCCCGAAGGCCGGAGGGGCTTTGCAACGACGCAGGGGGGCGAATCAGCCGCAAAGATGTCACGTTTTTAATCGGAAAACAGTATTAGTACATAATTAATTGAACATATTGCATAAAAGAGTTATAATATTATTGGCCGCTGGTATCAGCCAGGGCGCTGGAGCCAGCCGGAAGGCCGGCATCAGCAGGCGGTCGGCGCGTACGGCGGAAGCCGCAGCGCGTGCGCCGGGCGGCAGAACGGAGATTATATGATTAGGGGGTTTTACGCTTCGAGGTCGGGGGTTATCGGCCAGCAGCAGAACATGGACATTATCGCGAACAATTTCGCGAACATCAACACAACAGGATACAAGGCCCAGCAGGCTGCGTTTTCCACGCTGATGTACGCCAAGATCCAGGGCGGCGCAGGGGTCGCCGTCAGCACAGGGCATGGCGCCAAGGTGCAGGATTCCGCCGTGGACTATTCGCAGGGCGGCCTGAAAGAGACGGGCGTCCCCACAGATATGGCCATACTTGGGGAAGGCTTTTTCGCGGTCTCGTCAGGGGACGGCGAGGACATCTACTACACCAGGAACGGGGAGTTCCGGTATTCGGTCGACGGCGACAGCAAATTCCTCGTGGACACTGCGGGGGCCTATGTGCTGGATCCCGACGGCAGCCCGGTGGAACTGGGCGCGGACGAGGAGCTGAGCCCTGGGCGGCTTGGGGTCTACCTGTTCCCGAACAGGCACGGGCTTGAGCTGCTGGGCTACAACAGGCTGGGCGCGACAGAGGTGTCAGGGGAGGCCGAGGCCGTGGAAACGCCCACAGTGAGGCAGGGATGCCTCGAACGGTCGGGCGTGTCGGCCAGCGAGGAGATAGTCCGGATGATAGAAGCTTCAAAGGCATTCAGCTTCAACAGCAGGATGCTTCAGACTATAGACGAGATGGAAGGGGTTTCAAACCAGCTGAGATAGGCGCATTGCCTTAATGCGGGCGCCGGGAAGGCGAAACCTCAGCGTGGGGAAACACGCACACGATAAGGCCGCATGCGGGCGAAGGGGGCAAAGAAGCGCACGCAGAACAGCATAAGGCTGGACGCAGCGGCATATTCCGGGGGATGAGAGATGGCTAGCTACAACGTAATGGTGCGCGTGAGCGACGACAATCTGGAAGCTTACATAATCCTGAAAGAGGATGCAGAGGGCAAGGCCCCTCCGCTTTCCGCTGAGACACTGGAAGCGGCGCTGAGGAAGGCAGGCGTGGCCTGGGGCATAGACGGCCCCTCGCTCAATGCGCTTGCGGGCAGCCCCGTGCCGGGCATAGAATTCCTGGCTGCTTCCGGGAGCGCGCCCGTCGACGGGACGGACGGCAGCATAGAGTTCTACGTGAAGAGATCCGACGAGTACAAGCCGGAATACGGCGGCGACTCGGCGGAGAAGGTGGACTACAAGAACGTCGATGTCTTCCAGCTTGTCACCAAAGGCAAGCCGCTGTGCGCGGTCACAAAGCCGGCCGCAGGCACCGACGGCATGAATGTGTACGGCGGCGTCATACCCGCAAAGGAGGGCAAGGCCGCGCCGCCGCCCAACGGCGCCAATACCGAATGGAACGTGGACGGGACGCAGCTGCTCGCCTCGGTGGACGGGGTGGTGAACTTCAAGGGCGCACAGATCAGCGTCGTGGAGGTGCTGCGGATCCAGGGCGACGTGGACATGTCGACCGGGAACATACGCTTCGGCGGCGACGTGATCGTCAACGGCTCGATCAACGAAGGCTTTTCGGTGGAATGTGGCGGCAGCCTCACAGTAAGAGGGAAGATAGGCAATGCCCACGTAAACGTTGCCGGCAACCTGCTGGTGTCCGAGGGTATAAACGGGGGGCACCAGAAATCCATAGAAGTCGGGGGATTCATGAGATGCCGCTATATAGAGAGCGGGAACATCAGGATCGACGGGGACGTATTCGCGGACTACATTATAGATACAAATATTGTGTGCAAGGGGAACATAAACCTCAACGGATCCAAATCGCTGCTCATAGGCGGCAGGACTGCCGTGCTCGGCGAGCTTTCCGCCAACTATATCGGCAATGCGCGCGGCGTCAGGACGCGTGTCGAGCTGATTGAGCTCCCGACGGAGGAAGAGCGCATGGCCGGGCTGAAGGGGAGGCAGGAGGCCGCCAGGGCCAGCATAAACAGCGACAACGAGAACCTTACGAAGGTGCGCAAGCTGATCGACGTCTCGGACAGGCCTGAGCTGCAGGATCTGTACCGCCAGCTGACCGAGAGGATCATAGCGGCCAAGGAAGAGCTCAGGGCGGCCGAAAGCGGGATCGCCGCCTTGAAAAACAGCGTCAGCGAGCGTTTTCCGGGTTCTGTGCTGTGCAGGCGGATCATGTATTCCGGCGTGGATCTGTTCGCCGGGGGCCAGATGATGATGCGCGATCAGTCGAATCTCGAACATTGCAGGATACGGTTTGAAGACGGGGAATGGGCGAACGGGCTTGCGTGACGCGGCACAGGCACATGCGGCATCACCGTGGCCGGCGCGGGGAATCTTCGAATAGGGGGTGTTTACGCACAATTGATGAAGAGGTGGCATAATGACAGTTGAAAGGCGCTTAGTGAAGGTTAGCGTTTCAGTGACGGATGGGAGCGTCAGCATCTCGTCCGAGTCGGTAAAGACGGAAGAAAGCAGGCTGATACTGCTTGGGCGGGGGCTGCGGGAGATCCCGCACCAGACGCCGGTCGACGTCGTGGCGTATTATGAGGATGGCGTGCAGTTCATGTGGGGGGTAGTCACGCTTTCGATGCCGGAGCAGATGAATGTGGATATTGTGTCGGCGCCTGGCAAAAAGCAGGAGAGGAGGGAGAGCTTGAAGGTCAGGATCTCGTTCGACGCCGTGGTGGAGGCCGTATATTCCACAGGCAGGCAGAGGCGCAGGTTCAATATGCGCGTGCCCATCCGGATCAGGGATCTGAGCATGGGCGGCGCCGGATTCTTCAGCAACCATATTTTTTTCAAGAAGCAGAGGCTCATGATAGACCTGGGCTTCCTGAAACCCGGCCTCAAGGTGGAGCTCCAGGTGCTGCGCCGGGAAAAGCCGAAGCCCATGCTGGGCGAAAACGGGGAAACCATCAAGACAGTGGATTTCCGGTACAGATATGGGGGCAGGATCGTGAAGCTCAACGCGGACCAGGAGCAGACCATATGCGAGCATGTGTTCAAGGTCCAGCTCCAGGAGCACCAAAAGAGGAAAGAGGCGGAGGGCAGCGGCGAACTGAGATAGAGAAAACACAAATATATATACAGCAAGATGGAGTAGAGAACAACGGCGGCAAAGGAGTATCTACATGGCTAAAACGGTCGTGATAACAAATCAGAAAGGCGGAGTAGGCAAAACCACGACAGCGAGCGCGATAGCGTCGGGCCTTGCCCTCAGAGGCTACAAGGTCCTGGGCGTGGATCTCGATCCACAGGGCAATTTCGGGTTCTGCCTGGGGGCGGACATAGAATCGAGCCCTACCGTGTACGATCTGATGAAGGGTACCATGAAAGCCGATAACACTATACAGAGCCTGGAGGGGGGCGTGGACATCATACCGTCCAACATACTGCTCTCCGGCGCGGAGCACGAATTCTCGATGCTAGGGAGGGAGACACTGCTGAAACGGGGGCTTGCAGCAGTGGCCGGCAGGTATGAATATATCATCATAGACACGCCGCCTGCCCTGAACATACTGACCGCCAACGCATACACGGCGGCAGACAGCCTCATAATACTGATGATGCCTGAAATACTCAGCGTTTTGGGGATATCGCAGCTGAGGGAGACGATAGATCTCGTGAAGAGCATATACAACCCCAATATGGAGGTCCTCGGCATACTGCTGAACAAGTACGACAGCAGGCGCCGGCTGACGCAGGATGTGGAGGAACTGGCGGGCGATATAGCGGAAAAGCTGAATACCAAGGTTTTCAAGACGAAGATACGTTCGTCGATCATGGCGGCTGAGGCGCCGGCCCATGGCGAAAGCATCTTCAAGTACGCGCCGGGATCAAACGCGGCAAGGGATTACAATTTTTTCATCGACGAACTGATTTCAGAGAAGGGGATGATCTTAAATGGCGAGGAGAAGCAGCAAAACTGAGCATGTAATGAAACTCATAACAAAGGACGCCGGCGCGGCGGGAGAATCCCCTGAGCCGGAAAACAGCGGGCAGACAGGGGGAGAGGCACAGGATATGGGAGAAAACATCGCAGCCGCGGCGCCGGAAGCGCCAGCAGCGGCCGTCGCGGCGGCCGAAAGCGTAGCGGCGCCGGAAGCGCCGGCAGAGGCCGTCGCAGTGGATGAAAGCGCGGCGCCGGCAGAGGCCGTCGCAGCGGCCGAGAGCGCGGCAGCGCCGGCAGCGCCGGCAGCGGCCAGCCGGGGCAAGAAGGCGGCGGCCCAGGCAGGCGCAGAGGGCGCCGGTGGGGTCGAGGCCAGCGTGAAGGCGGCAGAAGGCAAAGAACTCAACTACAAGACAAAGCTGAAGATAGAGATAGAGCCGGAGATCGAGATCAAGGACGCCAGCGTAAGCGAGGCGGACGGCGGCATGGGCCCACGTGCCATAGGCACAAGGGCAGGCGGCAACGGCGAGCCCGCCGGCCGGGCGGTGCCGTCGGCCAGGCCCGGCGCGGACGGCAAGGGGCAGCGGGCAGGCAAGGGCGCGGCCGCATTGGACGATCAGATCCCGGACGGCGTACCCTACGAAAACCGCGACGACTGGCAGGTGCCGCAGTATTCGCAGGAAGACGGCTACATGTACGGCGCGGAGGCGGCCGGCATGGGCGTGGCCGCAGGCGCGGAGGCATCAGGGATGGGCGCCGGCTACGGCATGGCCCCAGCAGCTTCCGCCGCAGGGACCGGCGCGGCAGGCGCCGCAGGCGCGGGGATGGGCGCGGGCACAGGCGCCACCGGCATGGCCCAAGGCGCCGCAGCCGGCACAGGCTTCGCCGGCCAGCCATCCGCAGGCTTTGTGGGCGGCCCCGGCACGGCGGGCGGCCCAGGCACGGCGGGCGGCCCCGGCACGGCGGGCGGCCCAGGCACGGCGGAGATGACGCAGCAGGAGATGGAAGACCGCGAATCCGCCCGCCAGCAGGGCGAGCGGCGCAAGAAGAAGATCATGATCGAGAGCGAGCTGCTGAACAGCGGCTACAACCTTGTCAACCTCTCGGAAGTGCTGACAAAGGAACTGCTCCCGTCCGTCATGGAGAAGATGGACCTGTGCACATGCAAGCTCTGCACAAACAATGTCCTGGCGCTGACGCTGAATTCACTGCCCACAAAATACGTGACGACGGACAGGGGGAAACAGTACACACAGCTTGAAGTCTACAAAAGCCAGTACGAACTGGACGTGCTGGCCGCGCTTACCAAGGCCTGCCTGAAAGTAAAATCGTCTCCGAGACACGAAATTATTGAAGACGATATTGACAGATAGGAAGGGGAGGGGCTATACTTGATTAACAATTATGAAGAATTGAGCGATATGCATATAGACGTCCTTAGGGAAATCGGCAATATTGGCGCGGGCAACGCGGCCACATCCCTGGGCATGATACTGGATGCCGAGGTCGGGATCCAGCTGCCGAAGGTCCAGATAACCGATTTCGACTCCGCAGTCGAGGCGCTTGGCGGCGCCGAGGCCATGACCGTGGGCGTGCTCCTGAATTTCTCCGGCGAGGCGAACGGCATGATCATGTTCCTGCTGAAGATAGAGGATGCCGAGAACATCACCAGCATACTGGTGGAGGAGGACGCGAGCGGCGAGAAAGGGCTTAGTGACATCAAGCTCTCCGCCATAAAGGAGATAGGCAATATCCTCGGTTCTGCATATGTGAACTCGATAGCGCTGCTGACAGGGCTGAGGATAGATATTTCGGTGCCGTACATCGCCATAGACATGGCGGGCGCCATCCTGAGCGTGCCGATAATAGAATTCGGCGCGGTAGGCGACAAGGTCATGTTTATCGAGGAAGGCTTTTTTACAGCCGAAAAGCAGCTTGACAGCGATGTGGTAATGTTCGCTGAGGTTGACACGCTGCAGCGCATAATGGGAAGATTGGGACTTGAAGTATGAGCGGGCTTATAAAAGTGGGGATTTCCGATTATGCAAAGTCGCGGGCACCTGATATAATAGTCACTTACGCCCTGGGTTCGTGCGTAGGCATATGCCTGTACGACAATGTCAGGAAGATAGGCGGGCTTTCGCACATCATGCTGCCGGAGAGCAGCATGGCCTCGCGGACGGAGACCAACCGCATGAAATTCGCGGACACCGCGCTCGATGACATAACAAGGGAGCTCATGGGCATGGGCGCGGGGCGGCTGACAGCGAAGATAGCCGGGGGCGCGCAGATGTTCGCGGTCTCGGCAATGGGCGCGATGGGGGATATCGGGGGGCGCAACGTCAGGGCCGTGAAGGCGGCGCTGGCGCGGCTGAAGATCCCCATAATCGCTGAAGATACAGGCAGGGACTACGGCCGTACAGTCTACTTCGACCTAAGCACAGGGATCATGAAGGTCCAGTCGATAGGCAAGTCGACGCAGGAGCTGTAGGCGCGCGGGCCGCATTAGGGAGCGGCATAGGCCGCGCGGCGCACAAGCCCCGGAAGGGGCGCAGGGCGCAGGCCGCGCCTGCAGGGCGCAGGCATTAAATGCGATAAAAGGAGGGTATTGGCATGGCGGATGTTTTTGAGGGCGCCATTGGCGGGGAAGAAGACACTTTGCAGGGAAGGTTCCTTACATTCACGCTGGGGGACGAGATTTACGGGCTGGCAATAAAATACGTAGTAGAGATCATCGGGATCCAGTCGATCACGGTCGTACCTGAGACGCCCCACTATATCAAGGGGATCATCAACCTGAGGGGCAAGATCATACCTGTGATAGACGTCAGGCTGAAATTCGGCAAGGAGGCCGCCGAGTACAATGACAGGACATGCATCATCGTCATCGAGATCGGCGACGTGTCGGTCGGGCTCATCGTGGACAATGTGGACGAAGTCCTCACCATAGAGGACAGGGACATTGCCGCGCCGCCCGCCAACCGGACGGGCTTCGACAACAGGTATATCATGGGCATAGGCAAGATCGGCAATAGCGTGCAGCTGCTGCTTGACTGCGAGAAGCTTGTCAGGAGCGAGGCCTTCATGCTGGCGGACGAAGCAGGCGAGGCGAGATGATTTCAAGTATAAGGGTGCTTATAGTCGATGACTCGATCCTTTTCAGGGAAGCCCTTTCGAGGGAACTGAGGAAAGAGCCGTATATAGTCGTGGCAGGCATGGCCGGCGACCCCTTCGAAGCCAGGGACAAGATTATCGCGCTGAACCCGGACGTCATGACGCTGGATGTCCAGATGCCCAGGATGGACGGCATAGAGTTCCTGCTGAGGCTGCTGCCTCAGTACCCTATACCGGTGATAGTCAGCAGCTCGCTCGAAGAGAAGGTGTTCGACGCCATAGCGGCGGGCGCGGTGGACTTCGTGCCCAAGCCGGGCCCAGGCTACGGCGGCATGGAGGCCTACGCGAAGGAGCTCGCTTTGAAGATAAAGGAAGCGGCGGGGGCCAATGTGGACAGCCACAGGCGAGCCATAGGCCTTGACAGGGCTGGGCGCGGGCACAGCCAGCCGGCAGGGCAGGCGGCGCACCAGGCGGAGGCGGCGCATTACAGCCAGCCGGCGCATCAGGCAGAGCCGGGATACAGGCAGCCGCAGGCCTTCCAAGGCGCAGAGGCGGCTTGCCACAGCCAGCCGGCGCACCAGGCGGAGCCGGCGCATTACAGCCAGCCGGCGCAGCGCGTGGAGGCGGCGCCCAATGCCTTCCACAGCCACGGCGCGGCGATGCTCCACGGCGCGGCAGACGGCGACGCGGTCATAGCGATCGGCGCGTCCACAGGCGGCACAGAGGCCATATTCAGCCTGCTCACGAAGCTGCCGGCGGACTCGCCGGGGATAGTCATGGTGCAGCACATGCCGCCGGGGTTCACCGCGCTCTACGCGGAGAGGCTGGACAAGGCCTGCGCCATAAGCGTCAGGGAGGCCGTGGACAACGACGCCTTGAGGCCGGGGCTGGCGCTGCTGGCGCCTGGCGGCGACAGGCAGATGAAGCTGCTAAAGGGCCAGTACGGCTATTACGTGAGGCTCGTAGAAGGGGAAAAAGTCAGCGGCCACAGGCCGTCGGCCGATTTTTTGTTTGATTCTGTCGCCACTGCGGCAGGCGCAAAGGCTATAGGCGTCCTGCTCACAGGCATGGGCGCAGACGGGGCAAGGGGATTGTTAAAGATGAGGAATGGCGGGGCATACACCATTGGCCAGGATGAAGCAAGCTGCGTGGTATACGGCATGCCGATGGCAGCCTATAACATGGGCGCTGTCGCAAGGCAGCTTCCACTGGACCAGATCGCAAGGGAGATATGCGGCCGTCTTTCACTTAACCATATGGCCGCCAAGAATAAATTTTGAGGAGGAAAAAAGATGAGCAAGAAACAGATGAAGACAATGGACGGCAACACGGCGGCTTCCTACATTTCCTACGCTTTTACGGACGTGGCGGCGATATACCCGATCACGCCGTCGTCGACCATGGCAGAGGTCGTGGACGAGTGGGCTGCACATGGAAGGAAGAACATTTTCGGGCAGACTGTAAAGGTTGCAGAGATGCAGTCGGAGGCCGGCGCGGCAGGCGCCGTGCATGGCTCATTGGCGGCAGGCGCGCTGACTACGACCTACACCGCCTCGCAGGGCCTCCTCCTGATGATACCGAACATGTACAAGATCGCCGGCGAGCTGCTTCCAGGGGTCTTCCATGTGAGCGCCAGGACCCTTGCCACGCATGCCCTCTGCATATTCGGCGACCATTCCGACGTCATGTCTGCAAGGCAGACCGGTTTCGCCATGCTCGCATCCAGTTCGGTCCAGGAAGTCATGGACCTCGGCGCTGTGGCGCACCTCGCGTCCATCAAGTCCAGGGTGCCCTTCCTGCATTTCTTCGACGGCTTCAGGACCTCCCACGAAGTGCAGAAGATAGAGACGATAGAATACGACAGCCTGAAAGGCATAGTCGATATGGAGGCAGTGCAGGCATTCAGGGACCGCTCCCTGAACCCGGAGCACCCCGTCGTGCGCGGGACCGCCCAGAACCCAGACATATTCTTCCAGGCGCGCGAGGCGGCGAACCCCTACTACGACAAGCTGCCGGGCGTGGTGCTGGAATACATGCAGGAGATAGAGAAGCTGACCGGCCGCCCCTACAGGCCCTTCGACTATGTAGGCGCCCCCGACGCGGAATACGTCGCCGTCGCCATGGGCTCCGTATGCGAGACCATAGAGGAGACCATAGGGAAGCTGGTGGCCGAGGGCCGCAAGGTCGGCCTCATAAAGGTGCGGCTGTACCGCCCCTTCGTCCCCGAACTGTTCATGGCGGCAATGCCCAAGACCGTGAAGCGGATCGCGGCCCTGGACAGGACAAAGGAGCCGGGCGCATTGGGCGACCCCCTCTATCAGGACATAAAGACCATGCTCTATACGCATAAAGATGCGCCGGAAGTCTACGGCGGCAGGTACGGCCTGGGCTCCAAGGACACGACGCCCGGCATGATAGTCGCCGTGTACGACAACCTGGCGTCCAGCTCGCCCAAGGACGGCTTCACCATCGGCATAGAGGACGACGTGAGCGGCAGCTCCCTGGCCTACGACGCAAGGCTCTCCTGCGAGCCCGAAGGCACGATAAGCTGCAAGTTCTGGGGCCTCGGCTCGGACGGCACAGTGGGCGCGAACAAGACGGCCATCAAGATCATCGGCGACGGGACGGACATGTACGCCCAGGGCTACTTCGCGTACGACTCGAAGAAGTCGGGCGGCGTCACCATATCGCACCTCCGTTTCGGGAAGCACCCCATCAAGTCCACCTACCTGATAAACAGCGCGGACTACGTGGCCTGCCACAACCAGGCCTACCTGACCCAGTACGACATGCTGAAGGACCTGAACGAAGGCGGCGTCTTCCTGCTGAACTGCATCTGGGGCGAGGACGAGATCGAAGCTAAGCTGCCCGCCGGCATAAAGCGCGCCCTGGCCGAGAAGAAAGCCCGCTTCTACATTATCGACGGCGTCAAGATCGCCGCAGGCATAGGCCTGGGCAATAGGATCAATATGATAATGCAGGCGGCCTTCTTCAAACTCACGGGCGTCATACCCCTCGACGAGGCGATCAGGCAGCTCAAGGAAGGCATCGTCAAGGCATATGAGAAGAAGGGCCAGAAGGTCCTCGACATGAACTTCGCGGCCGTGGACGAGGGCGTCAAGAACATCAAGAAGATCGAGATCCCGGCCTCATGGGCGGACGCCAAGGGCGAGGCCGGCGAGGCGCGTGACATACCCGAATTCATCACGGAGATACTGGAGCCCATGAACAGGCAGGAAGGGGACTCCCTCCCTGTGAGCGCGTTCTCAGGGCGCGAAGACGGCACATTCCCGGCTGGGACAGCCGCCTACGAGAAGCGCGGCGTCGCCACGATGGTCCCAAGGTGGGACAGCGGGAAATGCATACAGTGCAACCAGTGCTCATTTGTATGCCCGCACGCCACCATCAGGCCGATCCTGCTCGACGAGGCCGAGAAGAACGCCGCGCCGGAGGGCTTCGCCACCATAAAGGCGACGGGCAAGGGGCTGGAAGGGCTGGCCTACCGCATGCAGGTGTCGCCGCTTGACTGCCTGGGCTGCGGCAACTGCGCCGACATATGCCCGTCCAAGGAAAAGGCCCTGGCCATGGTGCCGCTGGGCGAAGAGATGGGCGAGGCGGCAAACTGGGAATACGCCGCCAAGGTGGCCATAAAGGACGGTCTGGTCAGCAAGGAGACCGTGAAGGGCAGCCAGTTCGCCAAGCCGTACATCGAGTTTTCGGGCGCATGCTCAGGCTGCGGCGAGACCCCGTACATAAAGCTGGTGACGCAGCTGTTCGGCGACCGCATGATGATCGCGAACGCCACGGGCTGCTCCTCCATCTGGGGCGCGTCCGCCCCGTCCATGCCATACTGCGCCGACGCGGACGGAAGGGGCCCGGCATGGGCGAACTCCCTGTTTGAGGACAACGCCGAATACGGCTACGGCATGCTCATCGCCAACCGCCAGATCCGCGCCAAGATAGCCGAGAGCGCGGCAGCGCTGATCGCTTCCGGCGTGGGCGGCGGGCTCAAAGAGGCCGCAGAGGCCTGGATCGCTGCGATGGACGACGGGGAGGCCTCGAAGGCGGCGAGCGCTGCCTTCGCAGCCGCGCTCGAAAGCGCGGAGCTTTCAGACCCGGCAGCCGCATGCGCCAGGCAGGAGATCCTCTCCCGCAAGGACTACCTGGTGAAGAAATCGGTGTGGGCGCTCGGCGGCGACGGCTGGGCATACGACATAGGCTACGGCGGCCTGGATCACGTGCTTGCGTCGGGCGAGGACATAAACGTGCTCGTATTCGACACCGAGGTCTATTCGAACACGGGCGGGCAGTCGTCGAAATCGACGCCGGCCGCCGCCATCGCCAAGTTCGCGGCGTCAGGCAAGCGCATAAAGAAGAAGGATCTCGGCATGATGGCCATCTCCTACGGATATGTGTATGTGGCCCAGGTAGGGATGGGCGCCGACAAGTCGCAGTTCATGAAGGCGGTGATCGAGGCGGAGAGGTACAAGGGCCCCTCGCTCATCATATGCTACGCGCCGTGCATAAACCACGGCCTGCGCAAAGGCATGGGCAAGACGCAGGAAGACACGAAGGACGCGGTGGCGGCAGGCTACTGGCACCTCTTCCGGTACAACCCTGAGAAGAAAGCGGCCGGGCAGAATCCATTCACGCTCGACTCCAAGCCGCCGCAGACAAGCTTCCGCGACTACATACTGGGGCAGGTGAGGTATTCCGCCTTGGCCACGGAATTCCCGGATGTCGCAGAGGAACTGTTCGCCCTCGCTGAGGCGAACGCGAAAGACAGGTACGAAGGCTACAAAAAGCTGGCCGCGGCCAGCGAATAAGGCTGGCGGCGGGGCCGGCCGAGGCGGGGCTGCTGCGGCAGCCCGGTTGCCGCAGGCGGGCTGGCTGCCGAGAGGCCGCCGCAAAAGGCCGCTGCCGAAGCGCCGCCGGCCATATGACATACGAAACCACAACCTATTATGCTGCCCTCCGGCTGGCGCGCACAGCGCCCGGCCGGGGGAGCGGCGGCGAAGCTGCCATTTGAAAGGAGCTGTTTGATGAACTGCGCATTCATTGATAGAAAAAACAATGAAGTAAGATTTTCAATAGATTTTTCCGCCAAAGAATTTGAAGATGCCCAAAACGAGGTATATAGAAGAACGAAGCATCAATTCAAGATTGATGGGTTCAGGAACGGCAAGGCATCGCGGAAGATGATAGAGCTGCGTTACGGCGCGGACATTTTCGTCGAGGACGCCGTGAGCGATATGGTCACAGCGCGCTATCCGGATTCCGTTGCCGAGCTGGGCCTCAAACCGGTCGACCGCCCAAGCGTAGAGCTTGGGGAAATAAACAAGGAGGCCGGGTTCTCGGCTGTCATCAGCGTCACGGTCTCGCCTGAGGTGGAGCCCAAAGGATATAAGGGCATCAAGGTCAAGAAGGCCGAATACCCCGTGGCGGACGCGGACGTGGATGCCGAGATCGAAAAGCTCAGGAAACGCAACGCGCGGCTCGTGGCCGCAGAAAAGCCGGCCGAAGAAGGCGACACCGTCCTGTTCGACTATGCAGGCTTCATCGGCGAAGAGCAGTTCGAGGGCGGGACGGCGGAGAACGCCACCCTTGTCCTGGGCGGCGGCCATTTCATACCAGGCTTCGAAGAGCAGCTGATAGGCGCCAGCGCCGGCGACGACAGGGACGTGAAGGTCACATTCCCGGAGGAATACCACGCGGACGAGCTTGCCGGCAAAGAGGCGGTCTTCCATTGCAAAGTGCATCAGGTGAAGGTGGAGGAAAAACCTGAACTTGACGACGAGTTCGCACAGGACGTGAGCGATTTCGACACGGCTGACGAGCTGAAGGCCGACATAAGGAAAAAACTGGAAGAAGAGGCGAGGCTGCGCGCACGGGGCGAAATGTCGCATGAGGCGATCGAAAAGCTGATACAGGGGCATGAGATAGATATCCCGAATGCCATGGCCGAGGAACAGATAGACATCCTTGTCGATATGCTCGCAAACCAGCTGCGCACCTACAACGTCAGCCTGGAGAGCCATATGAAGGTCACGAACAGGGATATGCGCTCACTCCGCGAGGAACTGAGGCCGAACGCGCTGGCCAACATCAAGAGGACGCTCCTGCTGGATGCCGTGGCCACGGCGGAGGGCCTGGAGGCAAGCGAGGCCGAGATCGACGAGAGGCTGGCGAAGCTGGCGGCACAGTACGGCTACGCAGACGACCAGCGGTTCATTGAGACAGCCAGGGAAAGCAACGAAGCCCACATAAAACAGGATATCGTTGCAGAAAAGGTTATAGATTTAATTCTGGACAATGCAGTGATAACGGACGGCGGCGACAGCGCTGCGGAGGCCGGGGGCGAGCCCGATGCCGAGCCCGCAAAGGCGGCAGACGGCGGCAAGCCCGCGAAGGCGGCAGCCGGCGGCAAAGCCGCGGCGAAGGGGGCCGGCGGGGAGGCCGACGGCGCGGCAGGCGCGAAGCCCAAGAGGGCGCGGGCCGCTAAAAGCGGCGCGAAGGCAGCCAAGGCCGCCGACGCCGGCGAAAGCGGCGATGCGGCCGCCAAGCCGGGCAAAGGAGGGGACGCCGCCGGCAAGGCCGGGGCGGACGGTGAGAAAGGAGATGGCGAATGAGTTTAGTGCCCATGGTAATAGAGCAGACCAGCAGGGGTGAACGTTCATTTGATATTTACTCCAGGCTCTTGAAGGACAGGATAATCATACTCGGCGAGGAGATAAACGACACTGTGGCGAGCCTGGTCGTCGCCCAGATGCTGTTCCTGGAATCCGAGGACGCAGAAAAAGACATCAACCTCTATATCAACAGCCCAGGGGGCTCGGTATCGGCAGGCTTCGCCATATACGACACGATGCAGTATATCAAGCCGCCGGTCTCGACCATCTGCATGGGCATGGCGGCCAGCATGGGCGCATTCCTGCTTTCGTCAGGCGCGAAAGGCAAGAGGCTGGCCCTCCCGAACGCCGAGGTCATGATACACCAGCCGCATGGCGGCGTCAGGGGGCAGGCGGAGGACATCCGCATACACGCGGAGAACATACTGAAGACCCGCGAGAAGCTGAACCGCATACTGAGCGAGAACACGGGGCAGCCCCTGGAGAGGGTGGCCACGGATACAGACCGCGACAAC
>JAIRSA010000152.1 GCA_031255695.1 Eubacteriales Family XIII. Incertae Sedis bacterium
AAGATTTGTGCGATGATTTGCCGTCCTGCAAGGCGCAAAACGCAAGCGAACCCGAAGGTTCGGTGAGGCTTTGCAACGAAGCAGGGGGGTGAATCAGCCGCAAATATATCACGTTTTTAGTCGGAGAACAGTATTATTTATTGGGGTAGGTGCGATTGTTGCGTTGTCATTGATTATAGCGTTTTTAGGTGGATATAGCCATTAGACAACGGCTACGCAAAAGAATCGTTCTCCGCAGGGAGAACAAGTATCTGAACCGCATCTTGGCAGCCGAGGCGTACACAGCCCGCAGTGTCATATTTGCTCTTTGGGCACGATGGCCAGTTTGTAGCCCATCGGTGTCAAAACCTTGAACAGCGTATCTATTTGTGGCGTGGCTTTCAGGCTTTCAAGGCGCGGCGGCCGACGGCAAACTGTTCCTTGCCTTTGTTTCGCTGATTGCCGTGTCCTGCGGGGGCGCACCGGGTGGCGGAAGGAAGATGTCGTGGCGCGGCCGCCGCAGGGCGCTAGTCCGCTTTGTAGTAGCGCTTGAATTTCCCGCTGGGATCAGGCTGGGGCGCCATATCCGACAATGTCAGCCTCGCGTGTGTGCCCCTCTCGTCGAAGAGCTCCTGAAGGACGGCGCTCGCCTCCGCGAAGGCCGCTTCCCTGTCGTCGGCCTCCAGGCGCATCTCTATCCATTCCTTTTTATGCACCACGAGCTGGAACCTCTTGATCCTGTGCACCTTGCTCATAACGGTGTACAGTACCGCCGGGAGCAGCTTCACATCGCCGTCCTCCCCCTCCAATACCACGGTCTCGTCGGTCCTGCCCTCTATCTCCAGCCATGGCGACAGCTTGCCGCAGGGGCAGCCTTCGTCGTGCATGACGATCCGGTCCGTGACCTCGTACCTTATGAGCGGCTGGACGAAGGAGCCGAGGGATGTCATCAGCCATTTGTCTGCCCGCTGCCCGTTCGGCACCGGCCTGTTGGCGCTGTCCACCGGCTCTATGATGATCCAGTCGTCGTTTACATGGAGGCGCTTATGCTTGCAGCCGCTGGCGAGCGTCCCGCCCTCGGTGCAGTAGTAGTTGTCCTGGAGATGGCAGCCGAAGGCGCCCTCGATGTACTCGCGCGCATCTTCCATCAGTTTCTCGCCGCTAGTGCATATAATGACCGGAGATATGCGCAGCCTGCCCGCGATCTTCTCGTCGGCCAGGAGCGTAAGCATCGTCGGGTAGCTGCCCAGAAGGGCCGGATCGAAAGCGTTCAGGCCCTCGACGATCTTGGGCATGGGATCCATCAGGTCCTGGCAATGCAGGATGGAGTTCTGTTTGGGATAGGTCAGCTGCCTGTACCGGAGCATGCCGCTCCCCATGTAGAAGCCCCCCTTTGTATAGAGCCCTGCGGATTTCGCCTTGCGCGCAAGGAACCTCACCGCATCCCATTTCCACGCCATCCCGCGGTTGAAGTCCGTCCCGTTGAGCACGCTTATGACATTTTCGTCGTAGAGTATGACCGCCGGGTTCCCGGTCGAGCCAGAGGTGGTGTTCACTACATACTTGCCCAGGTGCATCCTCCCTATGTTGTCTTTGTCTTCCATGAACTTATATATGTCTTCAAGATGCACATCCCTGTCAGTCACCCAGTCGTCGAAGTTCTCCATCATTTCGAGCTTCGACGTCACAGGCAGATCGCTCAGCGAAAAGCCCTCGTCTATCCCTGCATACAGCTTGCTGAAATACGGGCTGTTGGCCTTCACGTACATGACCAGCTCGCGCAGCCTCCCGGCGCGCACAGCATCCCTTTCCTCTGCCTTCATCCTGTCATACTTGCTGACAAGGCGGATCGCTTCGTTAATCTTCAAGTTCATATATGCCTCCATTGCGGCCGCCTGGCCGCCACAAAATCCACATGAAAACAACTCATCGTCCTGCCACAAACATCAATGCCCTCAGGCGGCGCAACGGTAATGCCCCCGCAGCCCCTATTTCTCGATCTTGAATTTCCTGAGCTTGCCGCTCTTCGGCTCCAGCTGCGGCCTGTCCTCCGACAGCAGGATCTTCGATGTCGCGCCCATCACGTCCAATATCCTTTGCAGCGCTTTGCTGGCCCTCTCGAAGGCCAGCGCCCTGTCATCCGCCACGATGCGCAGCTCCAGATCCCTGTCCTTCCGCAGTATGACCTGGTACTCCCTCATGCCCTCCACAGCGGTCATGGTCTCATATAGCACTGACGGCAATATGCTGACGTCCCTGTCGACGCCTGGGCATGTAAATGTCTCCTCGATTCTCCCTTCCACCTCGACCCATGGCGACGGATCGCCGCAGGGGCAGCCCTCGTCATGCAGGATCACCCTGTCGGAGACTTCATACCTTATGATCGGCTGGGCGTGCGACGCGAGCGCCGTCATAAACCACTTGTCGGCCAATGTCCCGCAGGGGACCGGCTCGTTGTTTTTGTTCACTGGCTCCATGATGATCCAGCCGTCATGGAGATGCAGCCGCTGATGCCTGCAGTCATGGGCTATGGGGCCCCCTTCAGTGCATCCGTAGGCGCTCTGCACGGGGCATCTGAAAACCGCTTCGATCTCCTTGCGGTCCTGCATGTTCAGGTGCTCCCCGCCCGACGTTATCAGTACTGGCGACACCTTCAGCCGGCCGGCCCGCTTCTCTTCCGTCAGTATCTTCATCAATGTGGGGTAGGCGAACATCATGGCAGGCTTCAGTTTGTTCAAGGATTCCACGACGCTTGGGATCGGATCGAAGAGGTTGATGAAATGTGACTTGTATATGAGCTTCGGATCCTCCTCCGCCAATATATGCGACATCACATTTGTGCCGTTGAAAGCGTCCGCCGCTACTATCGTGGCCGTGGTGCCGCCGCGTATCATCCACTTTACGTAGTCGTGGCCCCGTATAAATGTAAATGCCCTATGGACGGCGCTCAGCACGTTCATCGCCGATTCGCTATATATGACAATCCCCGGCTTGCCAGTCGTCCCCGAAGTGGTCAGCACCAAATACTCGCCGAGATATGGTTTCCCAATGTTCGCCGGATCCTCCACAAGCTTCTCGATTTCCGCGATGCGCACCCTCCTGTCTGTCACCCAGCCCTCAAAATCCGACATCAGGCCTGCCTTGTTTGTAGGCGGCAGTTTCGGCAGATCCTTGATCGAAAAGCTTTCGTCGATATTTATGCCGCTGTATAGCTTCGCAAAATATGGGCTGTTGGCCTTGGCATACATCACGAGCTCATTCAGCCTCTTCTCCCGCAACACTGTACGCTCCGCAGCGCCCATCTTTCGGTACTGCGCAACAGTACGCCTCGCGTCTGAACGTCCTAGCCTCATTTATATGTCCTCCTAACACTGAATCTGAACAAATCTACTGAAACTGAATATTATGGCGGCCTGCCCCGCCGTACGCCAACACGGGCCCGGCATGCCGCCCGTTCCAAATGCATATCAATCTTAGCATTTTAACTTATCCCTGTCAAGTTTATTACGGAAATGGCAATCAAAACCCCGAGAGCCTTGCGCTTAGTGATTTATGTTGCTAAAAAACCTATAAAAAAGACATAAATAAACCCCGCAGGCTTGCTGCGGGGCCAGGCTGCGGCGGCGCTTCAGTCCGGCCGCAGGCTGGATGCGCCGAGTGCGGCCGCAGGCTGGATGCGCCGAGTGCGGCGTTTCTAGTTCGGCCGCAGCTTGAAGACGCTGTGGCCGGTGTATTCGTGGCCTATGACCTTCCACATGTCCTCTCGGAGCGCGTCGGGGTATACATGCTCCAGGGCAGGGATCTCCTCGCGCGCGAAATAGCGCATCTCCCGGAGCACCTGGTGCTCGCTGTCGAATTCCGGGTCGCTGCCCAGCACGGCCTCGCCGTCTGCCGCCTCGGCCAAGAAGATGTTGACGAAGCGCTGCCCGCGCGTTTCGGACACTTCCTCCACATGCCACAGCATAGGGCCTATCCTGATTTCAAGCGAGGTCTCTTCGCGCACCTCCCTGATCGCGGCCTCCGCCGCATTCTCATGCCCTTCTATGGCACCGCCCGGCAGCATCCAGATATCCTTGCCCTCATGGCTCTGCCGCACCAGAAGCACCCTGTTTTCCCTATCGAGGATCACGACCCTCACTCCGCCGATCCACATATTGCCCCCCCGCCTTGCCTATGGGCCCCGCTAAAGCGCGCCGCCGCTCTTTATGAACTCCGTGGCGGCCGCCACTGCTTCTTCGCTGGCCTTCTCGGTGAAGCCGCTTTCCCGCCTGAGTTTGTATTCCACCAGCCCCGACGCCGCTTTTTTGCCCACGGTTATCCTCACCGGTATGCCCAGTATGTCGGCGTCCATGAACTTGACGCCCGCACGCTCGTCCCTATCGTCCAGCAGGGCCTCGACGCCATTGGCGAGAAGGCTTTTGTATATGGCCTCGGCCAGGCCTGACTGCTCTGGATCGTCCTGTTTGACGACCGTCACGATCACATGGTAGGGCGCCACCGCGACGGGCCATATGATCCCTCTTTCGTCGTGGTTCTGCTCCACGACCGCCGCCAGCGTCCTGGTCACGCCAATCCCGTAGCTGCCCATTATCATAAGGCACTCGTTCATGTTCTCGTCCTTGTAGTATGCGCCCATCGACTTGCTGTACTTGGTGCCGAGCTTGAAGACCTGGCCCACCTCTATGCCTCTGGCCAGTTTGAGCGGCGCGCCGCATTTGTGGCATGCATCGCCCTCGCGCACCTTCTTTATGTCCGTGACGATGTCCGCCTTGTAGTCACGGCCGTAGTTCACGTTTATCGCGTGGTGGTCCAGCTTGCATGCGCCCGCGCACATGTTCTTCAGGCCTGGCAGCTCGCTGTCCACGATGAGCTTGCAGTTGCGCAGCCCCATCGGGCCCGTGAAGCCGGCCACGCTGCCTGTCGCCGCGCCCATGCTGTCCTCGTCGGCGAAATCGGCCATATGCTCCGGGATGCCCAGCGCGTTCACGAGCTTGGTCATGTTCAGTTCCCTGTCACCCCGCACGAAGGCCGCCACATATTCCTTGGCTGTGCCGTCCTCGCCGTACACTGCCAGGAGCAGGGCCTTGATCGTCTTCTCTTTGGGCAGCCCAAGGTATGCGGACACCTCATCTATTGTCTTGGCGCCGGGGGTATGCACGGTCTCAAGCGCCTTCTCTGCCTCGTTTTCCGCCTCTGCGTCTATGGTATTCGCCCGCTCTGTGGTCGCGGCCATGTCGCAGGAGCTGCAATACGCGATCTCGCTCTCGCCCACCTCCGACAATGCGGTGAATTCGTGCGAGCCGCTGCCGCCCATGGCGCCGCTGTCCGCCTCCACGGGCCTGAATGTGAGCCCGCATCTATTGAAGACATTCGTATATGCCTCAAACATCTCGTTATAGCTGTTGTCCAGGCCCGCTTCGTCCCTGTCGAAGGAGTACGCGTCCTTCATGACGAATTCCCTGCTGCGCATCAGGCCGAAGCGCGGCCGCGCCTCGTCCCTGTACTTTGTCTGGATCTGGTACAGGTTCAGCGGCAGCTGCCTATATGAGCTGACCTCGTTGCGCACTATATCGGTGAATATCTCCTCGTGTGTCGGCCCTAGGCAGAACTCGCGGCCGCGCCTGTCCTTCACCCGCCACATCTCCGGCCCCATCACGTACCATCGCCCCGATTCCATCCAGAGCTCGGCCGGCTGTATGGCCGACATGTGTATTTCCTGGGCGCCTTTGGCGTCCATCTCGCTGCGCACGATCTCTTCTATTTTGCGCACGGAGCGGTAGCCCATGGGCATGAATCCGTATACGCCTGAAGCGAGCTTGCGGATCATCCCGCTCCTCAAAAGCCAGATATGGCTGGGGATCTCCGCTTCCGCAGGGGCTTCCCTCAGTGTGTTAAGATGCATTTTCGAAAGTCTCATTCGTAGCCTCCTCGCATAATATTTTTTTGTCGGCGCAGGCAAGGCCCGCCTGCGGGGCTGTTTGGCAGCGCCAGCGTGGCCGGGCAGCGCCTGCGGGCTGTGTGGCGGCGCCAGCGGGGCGGGCAGCGCCGGCGGCGCTCACTGCCGCGCCGCCCTCAGCAGCACGGCCGCCTGGGCGGCGATGCCCTCGCCGCGGCCTGTAAAGCCGAGCCGCTCTGTCGTCGTGGCTTTGACGCTGATCAGCCGTCTGTCGGCCCCTATGGCCGCAGCCAGGTTTTCAGCCATTTTTTCTGTAAATGGCGCTATTTTGGGTTTCTCCATCACCAGCGTGATGTCTGCGTTCGCCAGCTCATAGCCGGCCTTTTTTATGGCGGCAGCCGCTTCCGCAAGCAGTTTCAGGCTGGAAATGCCCCGGTACGCCTCGTCGGTGTCGGGGAACATCTTGCCTATGTCGCCCATGGCCGCTGCCCCAAGCATGGCGTCGATAAGCGCGTGCGTGGGCAC
>JAIRSA010000160.1 GCA_031255695.1 Eubacteriales Family XIII. Incertae Sedis bacterium
CTCATGAACAGGAACTATACGAAGGAGGGCTACCTTGAACTGATACGGCGGCTCAGGGAGGCTTCGCCCCATATCGCGGTGACGACGGATTTCATTGTCGGGTTTCCCGGCGAGACAGAAGAGGATTTCGAGGAGACTATGGACCTCATCGACAAGGTGAGGTTTGATTCTGCGTTCACTTTCATCTATTCGGTGCGGCGGGGCACTCCTGCGGCGGATTTTGCGGGCCAGGTGCCGGAGGAGGACAAACATCGGCGCTTCAACAGGCTTGTCGAGCGGCTGAACGCCATAGCGGCCGAGAAGAACAGCGCATATAGGGGCAGGATAGAGAGGGTGCTCGTTGAGGGTCCCGCAAAGACTGGCGAGGGCATGATGGCGGGGCGGACGGATAGCGGGAAACTCGTGAATTTCAAAGGGCTGCAGGAAGAAGCAGGCGAAATGCTGGACGTGAAAATAACGGAAGCCAAGACATTCAGCCTCCTAGGCGAGGCGATCCGCTGAGACTCGCAGGGCTGGCAATCAGGGCTGCACGCCGCGGGCCACGTGCGTGATCTGGCGCGGGCCATATGCGCGAACCGGCGCGGCCGGCAAGCTAGGGCAGGCGAGGCGCGGGCTGCGCAGGCGGACGCCGCCCAGGCTGTACGGTTTCATACTCAGGCATCGGCATGCGGGCGGGTGCCTTTCCTTTGCAGCGAAAACAGTACCCCTACAGCGCATATGACAGTGAATATTATGAAACCGGTGCGCATTGCGCCGATAAGCTGCTGCGGCGTGGCGCCCGCGAATGTGGCAGTCCCCATATGCGCGGCGGTTATGAGCGTCACTACCGCCATGCTGGACGTATGCCCGATGGTGCGCATCGTGGCGAGCAGCGACGAGGCGACGCCGTGGTCGCGCGGCGCCACGCACGACATTATCGCGTTGGAGTTCGGCGACGAGAACAGCGCGAAGCCGACGCCTTCCACTATGAGGTTGGCTATTATCAGCCACATCGGGTATGAATCGGAGATGAAGGCGAAGGACAGCAGACCCAGGGCGCAGAAGCCCATGCCCAGGGAGGCCAGCTTGAAGGGCGAGACCCGGTCGGACAGCCTGCCCGCGAAGGGCGAGAGAACCGCCATCATTATGGGCTGGCTTATGAGTATGAGCCCGGCCGTCTGCGAATCGAAGCCCTTGGCCACTTGCAGGTAGATGGAGAGCAGGTAGCCGAGCGCGAAAGTGGCGCCGTAGTTGAGCAGGGCAGCCAGATTCGACAGGGCGTAGTCTGGGTTGTCCGCGAACAGCGAGACCTTGACCACGGGGCTGTCCGCACGCCGCTCGTGGAAGAAGAACAGGGCGCCGAGCAGGAAGCCGCCGGCTATGATGAATTTCGCGGGTGTGGAGCCCGCAAGGGCGGAAAAACCGTACATGACAGCCAGTATCATCGTGATATAGAGCAGGATGCCAGGTATGTCGAAGTCATTGGGGCGATGCGCCCCGGCATGGTTTGTTTTGCCATCAGGCCGCACACTGGTTTGGCCCGCGCCGCCGCCCGGCCGGCCGCCGCCCTGGCTGATGGCAACATCAGGCCGCGCGCTGCCATGGCCCGGGCCATCAACTGGCTGCATATCAGGCCGCGCATCTTTGGGCAGGAAGCGGAGCGCCATCAGGAATACCAAAAATCCCATGGCGGCATTGGAGAGGAAGATGGATTTCCATCCCAGATAATAGTTCAGGACACCGCCCACCACTGGCCCGGCGGAAAGCCCCACGTAGACTGCGGCGACAGAATAGCCGAGCACGCGCCCGCGCCGCTGAAGCGGGAAGGCGCCGACCAGTATCGCTATATTTGTGCTGAAGATCATCGCGGCGCCCACGCCCTGGAGCACACGCATGCCGATCAAGGCGTACATCGACGGCGCGAAGACGCACAGCGCCGAGCATGCTGTAAATATGAATATCCCGCCGATGAGGACCCACCTCCGCCCTGTCAGATCCGCTATCCTGCCAAAGGGGACCGCCATCGAAGAGTTGATGAGCAAATAGCCCGTGACGACCCAGCCGGTAAGTATCGCGCTTCCCGAAAACTCAAGCGATATCGACGGTATCGCCAGGTTCACCGCGCTTCCGGCGAATGAAGTCATAAATGATGTGATTATCACCACAGAGAGCACCGCCCGCTGCTCGCCCGTGATGCCGCCCGCCCTGCTGTCCGAGTCCCGCATAAAGACACCTCGCCTCCGTCACTTCCCGAATCCCGCGCCCCACTCCTCGAACGCCGCATGATCTATCTCAAACACCTTGCCCTCGTGCCACTTGCCGCCGTCATTGCCGAGGCAGCCGTTGCGCAGTTCCATCCTAATAGTCATTAGATTAAATCTCCTGCTTGCTTATACCTCAAAGTCCTCGCTTTTGAAGTTGCTGTAATAGCGCCCTTTTCGCGCGATGAACTTCAATACGCAATAATCCGGGTCGGTCACGCCGCCGGGATAATACTGGGTGTCGCCATCGCGCCAAATCAATTCTTTGGTAAACGTGTCGGCCAAAACCTCCATCGCCCCGATGAGCTGAACGCCACGAAAGAAGCGCTTGTCATAGAAGTAAATTGAGGCGTTGGGATTTTCGCGGTACTGCGCTACGCGCATGGATGACGTGTTGGTCGTGAACCAAAACTCCCGAACACCCTCTCTCTTGCGCGGCGGCAACATGGCTTTCATATTCGGGAATCCGTCGCCGTCAACCGACGCGATGAACGCCACGCCTTGCTTATCGATGAGGTTTCCAATAGTTTGCTCCGGGTTACGCATCATGGCTGTTTGCCCTCCTTTATGAAATCTTCGTGGGGACTGCCGGATATGCTGGCGGCGGAAAGCCGACCGCCAGGGTAGATAGCCTGCTTCGTAGAGTATATCATACCGGTGGCCGACATGTAAAATAGTTTGTCGCCGAAATCCGCGAAAGGCTGGGGCGTCATAGGCGACAGGGCATAGGCATTAATTAGGATTATTTGAAAAAAAATACAGGTGCCCC
>JAIRSA010000159.1 GCA_031255695.1 Eubacteriales Family XIII. Incertae Sedis bacterium
CCGCCTCTGAAGCCAATTTAGACAAGTACCTCACCGGCCCGCAGCCGGAAGGCAAGCCGCGGCCTGTCGAGCCGCAGGACACGAAGATCGGCGAGGCGGCATACACCGCCACCCTCTCCGTCCGCTGCGACACGGTGCTCAGCAACCTAAAGCACCTCGATCCCGACAAGCACGAGCTGGTCCCCGCCGACGGCATCATATACCCGCCGACAAAGGTCACATTCTACGAAGGCGAGAGCGTGTTCAACCTCTTGCAGCGCGAGATGAAGCGCGCAAAGATCCACATGGAGTTCGTAAATACGCCCATATACAACTCCGCATACATAGAAGGCATCAACAACATCTACGAATTCGACGTCGGCGAGCTGTCCGGCTGGGTCTACAACGTGAACGGCTGGTTCCCGAACTACGGATGCTCCCGCTACAGCCTCAAAGACGGCGATGTCATAGAATGGCTCTACACCTGCGACCTGGGCCGCGACGTCGGCGGCTACAACGTGCTGGAGGGCCGGTGACATGCGGGACACATTCTCTGGCTTCCACCCGGCCGTGAACATGCTGTTCTTCACGGGCACGATCATATTCTCCATGTCCCTGATCCACCCCGTATGCCTGGCCATATCGCTCACATGCGCCTTCGCGTATTCCATTTATATCAATGGGAAAAAAGCGCTGCGGTGGGGCGCCATGTTCATGCTGCCCATGCTCATTGCCACAGCGCTGATAAACCCCGCCTTCAACCACCAGGGCGCCACCATACTGGCCTACCTGCGGAGCGGCAACCCGCTGACGCTCGAATCGATCCTCTACGGGATTGCGGCCGCGGCCATGCTCATCACGGCCATATCGTGGTTTTCCTGCTTCAACGCGGTCATGACCTCGGACAAGTTCATCTACCTCTTCGGGCGGGCCATCCCAGGGCTGTCGCTGATACTGTCGATGTCCCTGCGCTTCGTCCCGCGCTTCAAGGCGCAGATAGCGGCAATATCAGGGGCGCAGAGGTGCATCGGGCGCGACGCCTCGGACGGCGGCCTGCTCCAGCGCGCGCGGCACGGCATCCGCATCGTCTCCATTATGGTGACGTGGGCGCTGGAAAACGCCATAGAGACCGCCGACAGCATGAAGGGGCGCGGCTACGGCCTGCCGGGGCGCACGGCCTTTTCCATATTCGCCCTCACCCGCCGGGACCTGTACGCCCTCGCCTTCATCGGCGCCTGCTGCGCGTACATCGCCTTGGGGGCGGCCCTCGGCGGCCTGCGTTTCCGTTATTTCCCGACAGTCAGGGGCGAATGGGCCGGCTTCTACACGATCAGCCTGTTCATGGCCTACCTCGCCCTGTGCCTAAGCCCCCTTGCCATAAATATCATGGGAGACATTAAGTGGAAAGCTATCGAATCGAAGATCTAACGTTTACATACCCCGAACGCGGGGCGCCCGCCCTGCGCGGCATCTGCATGGGCATAAAGAAGGGCAGCTTCACGGCCATCTGCGGGCCGTCCGGCTGCGGCAAGACGACATTGCTGCGGCACCTGAAGCCGTCCGCCGCCCCGGCCGGGGACATATCCGGGCGGATACTTTTCGAGGGTGCGCCGCTGCAGGGCCTCAGCCTCCGGGATCACAGCGCGAAGATCGGCTTCGTGACGCAGAACCCCGAAAACCAGACCGTGACCGACAAGGTATGGCACGAACTGGCCTTCGGGCTGGAGAGCCTGGGCCTCAAGACGCCCGAAATCCGCCTGCGCGTCGCGGAGATGGCCTCATTCTTCGGCATACAGACCTGGTTCTACCGCAATGTCTCTGAGCTCTCAGGGGGCCAGAAGCAGCTGCTGAACCTTGCCTCTGTAATGGCAATGCAGCCGTCGGCCTTGATCCTCGACGAGCCGACCGGGCAGCTAGACCCCATTGCCGCCTCGGAATTTATTTCTATTGTAGGGAAAATAAACCACGAGCTCGGCGTCACCGTGGTCATCAGCGAGCACAGGCTGGAAGAGGTGCTGCCCCTTGCCGACAATGTGGCCGTTATGGACGGCGGCGCCATCATCGCCGGCGGCGCGCCCGGCGAGGTCGGCGCCGCGCTGCGCGGGCGCGGGCACAGGATGTTCCACGCCATGCCGGCGCCCATGCGGATATGGGCGGCCGTGGAGAACGGCCTGCCCTGCCCCATCACCGTGCGCGACGGGCGCGAATGGCTGGGGCAGATGCTCGACGGCCATGGCGCGGCGGCCGCCGGGGCGGCGCAAGCCACGACAGGGACAACGGGGGCGCGGGCCTCGACGGGGGCGGGGGCGCAGGCGGCGCCAGCCGTCGAGCTTGATGATGTCTGGTTCCGTTACGAGAAACATTCGCCCGACGTGATCAAGGGGATCTCCCTGAAGGCCTACGCAGGCGAGATCTGCGCCATGCTCGGCGGCAACGGCACAGGCAAGACGACGGCCCTGTCGCTGATTTCGGGAATAAACAAGCCCTACCGCGGCAAGGCGCTCATAGACGGGATCCCCGTCGGGAAGCTCGAAGGGCGCCTCTTCGACCATCTGCTGGGCGTGCTGCCCCAGAACCCGCAGACCCTCTTCGTGCAGAAGACCGTCGAATCCGATCTGATGGAGATCCTGTCCGATATGCGGCACAGCGGCGGTGGCGAGGGTGCCGGAAGCGGGGGGCGCGGGGATGGCGCACAGGCTGGCGCGGGTGGGCGCGGCGGCGCAGCGGGGGGCGCGGACGCCGACGGCGCTGGCGGCATGGCTGATGGCGCAGGTGCCGGAAGCAAGCGGCGCGGAGATGGCGCACAGGCTGGCGTGGGCACTGGCGGGCGTGGCGGCATGGCTGATGGCGCAGCCAGCGGGCGCGGCGGCGGTGGCGGGCGCGGCGCTAGGCTTACGGCCGAAGAGAAGCGGCGGCGCGTCGCGGAGGTGGCGGCGCTATGCCGCCTGGATGCCCTGCTGGATTCGCACCCCTACGACCTGTCGGGGGGCGAGCAGCAGCGGGCGGCGCTCGCGAAGGTGCTGCTGCTGCAACCGCGCATACTCCTGCTGGACGAGCCGACAAAGGGGCTGGACGCCGAATTCAAACAGGCCTTTGCGCGTATGCTGAGGGGGCTGGCCGGCGCGGGCGCGGCCATCATCATAGTCAGCCATGATAT
>JAIRSA010000071.1 GCA_031255695.1 Eubacteriales Family XIII. Incertae Sedis bacterium
TCGCGCAAGACCATATCCGACATACAGGTCTCCATAGAGAGCGAGGAAGCGGGCATACAGGACATCTACAAACGGATGGAGGAAGCCGAGCTGAAGCTCCAGGAGTATGAGGAGATACAGACCGACGAAAACAGGGACCTTTACAGCGCCGTTTCGGCCGAGCTCGCCATGTACAAGAACCTGACGGGGGCGACCGCCGTCCATGGGCCGGGGATTACGATAGTCCTGGACGACTCGCCGGACGAGATCCCGGAATGGGCGGATGTCAACGCGTTCATCGTCCATGACACCGACATATTGAGGCTTTTGAGCGAACTGGGCAAGTCGGGCGCGGAGGCGGTCACGATCAACGGGCACAGGATATACCGAGGGACGACCATATATTGCAATGGGTACACGACGCGCATCAACGGAGAGCCGGAGGCGCGCCCGTTCATCATAAAAGCGATCGGCGATCCCGCAAACATGTCGGAAGCCATGATAAGCAAGAACAGCTACGGCATGATGCTTAAAGACTATTACGGGCTTGTATTCAAAGTCCAGGTGGAGACGGATATAGAGATCCCGGCGCACCCGGCAAGGAGGGCGGTCTTCAACTACGCGCGCGTGGCGCGGCAGGAGGCCGGCGGTTAACGAAAAGGGGCTGGCAAGGCTTTATGATAATAGCTATGTTTTTGGGATTGACTGTGGGCATAGCGTTGGGGTTCGCATTCAACTTCACCTATCCTACAGCATATGCTTTTTATATCACAATGGCGCTTCTGGCAGCGCTTGACTCGCTTTTGGGCGCGGCGAGGAGCCATCTCGAAAAGAAATACAGCAATCTGATATTTGTGAGCGGCTTCGTGATCAACGCCGTCCTGGCCGGCGCCCTGACCTATCTGGGCGATCAGCTGGGCGTGCCGCTGTACTATGCGGCGATACTTGTATTTGGCGGCAGGCTGTTCAACAATATCGCCACCATCAGGCATCTGCTGATCGACAGGTATGTCGCAAAAAAAAGGCGGATTCCTGTTGATAAGTAGTGCAAAACATCCCGAATTGTGATACAATAGCCGCAAGACGGTATTTGACTGGCTATTATTGGATGTATTGGCTTAATTTAGCCTTGTGCCGGCTTCGGGCGCCATGCGCGGGGCTTTAGGCGCCACATGGTTTTGCCCAAAAGCAGTTTTAGTATATGGTGCTGTAATCCGGAACGACGGGAGGATGCTGAGGAATGTTGCAATTTGAACGAAACACAGAGAATGCCGCTCAGATAAAGGTCATTGGTATCGGCGGAGGGGGCGGCAACGCGATCAACAGGATGATAGAGACTGGAATGCAGGGTGTCGGCTTTCTGTCGATCAACACGGATATACAGGCGCTTTCGCTATCGAAGGCGGAGAACAGGCTACAGATAGGCGCGAAGCTGACCAAGGGCCTCGGCGCCGGCGGCAACCCAGAGGTGGGGCAGAAGGCCGCAGAGGAGAACATGGAGGACCTGACGCAGTTCCTGTCCGGCGCGGACATGGTGTTCATAACATGCGGCATGGGCGGGGGCACGGGCACGGGCGCCGCGCCCATAGTGGCCAAGACGGCGAAGGACATGGGGATACTGACCGTTGGCGTCGTGACCAAGCCCTTCACCTTCGAAGGCAAGGCGCGCAGGGACCATGCGGACCTAGGCATCAAGTTCCTTAAAAAATACGTGGACTCGCTGGTGGTGGTGCCGAATGACAAGCTGCTTGCCATTGCGGAGAAGAAGACCACCCTAGACGAGGCCTTCAGGATGGCGGACGACGTGCTCAGGCAGGGCGTCCAGGGCATAACCGACCTCATCACCATACCGGGGATCATAAACCTCGATTTCGCCGACGTGAAGACGGTGATGAGCGACCGCGGGATAGCCCATATGGGCGTCGGGGACGGCGGCGGCGAGAGCCGTATAAAGGATGCGGTGAGATCGGCCATAGCCAGCCCGCTGCTTGAGACCACCATAGACGGCGCGAAGGCGATACTGCTCAACGTGATGGGCGGCTACGACCTAGGCATGATGGAGGTGAGCGAGGCGGCCGACGAGATCGCCCAGGCGGCCGACAAGGACGCGATCGTCATATTCGGCGCGACCGTCAGGGAGGACATGGGCGACGGGATCACGATAACCGTCATAGCGACGGGCTTCGAGGACAAGCCGGTGCCTGTGGACGCAGGCTACGCGCAGGCTGAGGCGGCGGCTGGCAACGCGCCGCAGGAGCTGGGCGCGGCGGGGCCAAAAGCCATCGGCGACGGCACCCAGCCCGCCGAATTCGATATCCCGGCCTTCCTCAAGTCGAAGGACATATAAAAAATACTGCCGGCCCGAATATTGCCGACGCAGATGGGCATGCTGCCCGCCTATTGGGCATGGCGGGGCTTTGCGGGCGGAACTGCCGCGAAGATGCCGTGATTTTAGCCGGCGGACAGTATAAGAGCCGGGATACCGGCTCTTTCAGGTCAATGAGAAGAATTATATCCGCAGACAATAAAACCATAAAACTCGCGAAACAGCTTAAAAGCAAAAATGGGCGCGACAAGTCAGGATGCTACCTTGTCGAAGGCCCGAACCTACTGGCGGAGGCCGTCGAACACAATGCGGATATCCTTTTCGCCTTTTTTTGTGAAGGCGCGGATGGCGTGGAGGGGCTCGCGGCGCGGGCCGAGGCGGCGGGCGCGGACACGGTGCTGATCGGCAGGCGGCTTTTCGCCGAGCTGTCGGACGCCGAGACGCCGCAGCCGATGCTAGCGGTGGTGAAGAAGCCGCCGCTGTTCAGGATCGGCGCAGCCGGGCCGGGCAGCTGGCTCATATTGGACAGGATCCAGGATCCGGGCAACGTAGGCACGCTCATAAGGACAGCGGACGCGGCCGGCTTCAGCACCGTGATCTCGGTCAAAGGCACGGCCGACGTGTTCTCCCCCAAGGCAGCCAGGGCGTCAGCCGGGGCACTGTTCCGGATCGCGCTGGGCTTCGCGGAAGACGCGGAAGGGGCCATGGAGGCCGCGCGCGCCTGCGGCAGGCGGGTGATCGCGGCGGACGCGCACGGGGGCGCCTCATGCTACGAGGCGGATCTCAGCGGGGGCTTCGCGCTGGTGGCCGGCAATGAAGGCAACGGCATCAGCAGCAGCTTCGCCGAAGGCGCGGACATGACCGTCCGGGTGCCTATGGCGGGCGGGGCGGAATCCCTGAACGCCTCCATAGCCGCGGCGGTGATCATGTTTGAGGCCCTGCGCCAGAGCAGGGCGGCGGATCCGGCACAGGGAAGCCATGGTTTCGGCCGGCGGACATTATAAGGCTCAGCATCAGATAAACTACAGGAGTATGCAGATGTGCGGAACACAGCAAGTACAGTTAAAGGCAATATTGGATGAGGCCGGGAAGAGGCTTAAAGAGGCGTCCGCCAAGTCGGACGTCGAGGATATAAGGATCAAGGTCCTGGGGAAGAAGGGCAGCCTCACTGCCATACTCAGGAGCATGGGCTCGCTGCCGCCGGAAGAGCGCAAGGAGCTGGGGCGCATGGCCAATGAGGCACGGGCCGAGATCGAGGCCATGATCTCGGCGCGGGCGGAAGAGATGTCGCGTCTGGAACAGAGCGCGCGCCTCGCCGGCGAGACCATAGACGTGACGGAGCCAGGCGTGGACATGCGGCTTGGGTCGCGCCACCCCATCACGCTGACCATTGACGAGATATCGGGCATTTTCATGGGCATGGGCTTCGGCATCGCCGAGGGGCCGGAGGTCGAGACCGTATTCAACAACTTCGATGCGCTGAACGCGGCGCCCAACCACCCGTCCCGCGACCTGACGGACACATTCTATATAACGAAGGACACGCTGCTGCGGACGCAGACCTCGCCAGTGCAGGTAAGGACGCTCATGGGGCAGGCGCCGCCCATAAAGGTGATCTCGCCTGGCCGCTGCTTCAGGGCGGATACCCCCGACGCCACGCATTCCCCGATGTTCCACCAGGTGGAGGGGCTGTTCGTGGACGAAGGCGTGACCATGGCGGATCTCAAGGGTACGCTGGACGTATTCGCGAAGCGCATGTTCGGCGAGGGCGTGACGACAAAGTTCCGGCCGCATTTCTTCCCATTCACGGAGCCGAGCGCAGAGATGGACATGTCCTGCTTCAAGTGCGGGGGCAAGGGGTGCAGGGTCTGCAAGGGGAGCGGCTGGATAGAGATACTGGGCTGCGGCATGGTCCATCCGAACGTGCTGCGGGTCGGCGGCATCGACACGGAACGGTATACCGGGTTTGCCTTCGGCATGGGCGTCGAGAGGATAGCCATGCTGAAGCACGGGATTGACGACATAAGGCTGTTCTACGAAAACGACATGCGTTTCATAGAGCAGTTCAAATAAACAGGCTGCGCCATGTGCGCCCATGCCGCGCCCTCCCGGCGAGGCTTTGCAAGGGGGCAAGGGGGCGGATCAGCCGCAAATATGTCACGTTTTTAGTCGGAGGGAAGTATAAGCAAGAAAGGAATTTTCGCATAATGTTAGTACCATTTGCTTGGCTTAAAGAATACACTGGCATAAGCGCCGGAATAGACGAGTTCTGTGAGCGTATGATAATGTCCGGCTCCAATATCGAGGGGGTCAAGCCCTACGGCGAAGGCCTGGAGAAGGTCGTGATAGGCAAGGTCCTGTCCGTCAATAAGCATGAGGATTCGGACCATCTTGTGGTCGGCATGGTCGATGTAGGCGATGGGGCCCCGATCCAGATAGTGACAGGGGCACAGAATGTGACGGCAGGCGCCTATGTCCCTACCGCCCTGGTGGGGAGCGTGCTTCCGGGCGGCCTGAAGATAAAGAAGGGCAGGCTGCGCGGCGTGGATTCGTTCGGCATGATGTGCTCGGCCCAGGAACTGGGCTTCGACGACAAGGCGGTGCCCACGGCCTACAAGGACGGCATCTGGCTTTTGGAGGGCGAATATACCCCAGGCGCCGACTTCGTGGAAGCGGTAGGCCTACGGGATGATGTCATAGATTTTGAGATAACGCCGAACCGGCCCGACTGCCTCTCCATCATAGGGATGGCGAGGGAGGCGGCGGCCGTCTTCGGGAGCGGGCTCAGGCTGCCCGCCGCCGACGCTGGCGCTGCCGGCGCTGCGGGCGCTGCCGGCACTGCCGGCGCTGCGGGCGCCGCGTCCGGGGATGCGCGGGGCGCGGCACTGGGAGGCGCGCAGGGCGCCATGCAGGGCGCAGGCCCATCCGGCCCCGGCGGCGCTGCTGCGGGCCCCGGCGGCGGCGTTTCCGTCGTGGTGGAGGACGGCAGGCTATGCCGCAGGTATATAGCCCGCCTTGTCACAGACGTGAATATAGCGCAGTCGCCGTGGTGGATGCAGAAACGCCTCATGCTCGCGGGCATGCGCCCGATCAACAACATAGTGGACATTACGAACTACGTCCTTCTGGAATATGGCCAGCCGCTGCACGCCTTTGACGTGCGCATGGTCGAGGGCGGGCGCATAGTAGTCGGCCTCGCGGAGGAAGGACAGCGTTTCATCACCCTGGACGGGGCGGAACGCGTCTTGCAGGGCGATATGCTCATGATAAAGGACGCCGTGAAGCCGATAGGCATAGCGGGGGTCATGGGCGGGCTCAACTCCGAGATAAAGGGCGACACATCGGCCATATTGATAGAGAGCGCATGCTTCGACAGCGACAGCGTCCGGCTCACGTCCAAGAAGCTCGCGCTGCGCACCGAGGCCTCGTCGAGGTTCGAGAAGGGGATAAGCCCAGGGCTGGCCAAAGAAGCGGCCGACAGGGCCTGCGGGCTGGCTGCCCTGCTAGGCGCGGGCACGCTTGCCGGCGGCTCGGCCGACATATATGCCGAAGAGGCGGCGCAGGCGCCGATAAAGATCCGCGTGCCGCGCGTGAACAGCGTGCTGGGCGCCGATCTGACGGGGGCGGAGATAAAATCCTATCTAGAGCGCCTTGAGATGAAGGTCTCCGGCGGCGGGGACGCGATGGAGGCCGTCCCGCACCATACGCGGCTGGATCTCAAAGAGGAAGTGGATCTTATCGAGGAAGTCGCGCGCATGCATGGCTATGACAGGCTGGAGCCCACGCTGCCAGGCGGCGGCGCGGCCGCGGCCAAGCCGTATGCAAGGGCGCTCTGCGATACCGTGCGCGATGCCATGACGGGGATGGGCTACAACGAGCTGCAGACCTATTCGTTTGTCAGCCCCAAGGGGGTGGACGAAGCCAGGATCCCTGAAGAAGGCGGCGCACATGATTTTGTGAAGCTTATAAACCCGCTGGGCGAAGAGAACAGCGTCATGAGGACCGTGCTCATGCCTAACCTGCTGGAGGTTGTCGGCAGGAACTATTCCAGGAATATAGAGAGGGCATGGGTGTTCGAGGCGGGCAATACCTTCCGGGC
>JAIRSA010000195.1 GCA_031255695.1 Eubacteriales Family XIII. Incertae Sedis bacterium
AGCTTCCTGTCCCTAAGCGTCTGCAGCGCCTTCATGACGCCGAATTTGGAATGTTCGTAGGTGAGCCCGCCCTGGAAATAGACATTGTAGGGGGGGCGCATGGGCCCATCTGCGGACAGCTCTATTGAAGAGCCTTGCACAAAGGCGCCGGCCGCCATTATGACCTGATCCTCATATCCCGGCATGTCCCATGGCACTGGCCTCACATACGAGTCCACAGGCGCCGCAGCCTGGATCCCCTCGCAGAAAGCGGACACAGCCTCCGGGCTGCCCAGCCTTATCCCCTCGATGATGTCGCTCCTCCCGGCGCTGGCGCCAGGGCAGACCTCATACCCCAGGTTCTCAAACACCTTCGCGCACAATACCGCGCCTTTGACCGCACCATTCACCGTCTTCGGCGCGATGAAGAGCCCTTGGAGGATACTGCGCGTCTGCCCGAATGTAAGCCCGCACTCGTCCCCAATCCCTGGGCATGTCATCCTGTACGACGCCGCCTCGACCAGATCGCGCCGCCCCGCTATATATCCGCCCGTGAGCGCAAGCCCGCCCCCTGGGTTTTTTATCAGGGAGCCCGCTATGAGATCCGCGCCCGCCTCAGTTGGCTCGGCAAAGTCCAGAAACTCGCCATAGCAATTGTCTACCATGCAGATTGTCCCGCTGTTGGCCTCTTTCACAGACCGCGCCCATCCCTTTATGTCCGCAATGCTGAGCGAGCGCCGCCACGCGTAGCCGGTGGCCCTTTGCAGGCAGGCCATGCGCGTCTTGGGCGTGATCGCCTCCATCACGGCCTCGTGGTCAATCTGCCCGTCGGCCGTCAGCTCCACCTGCTTGTAGACGATCCCGAAATCCGCCAATGACCCCATCCCCTCGCCTCTTATGCCTATCACGGCATGGAGGGTGTCATATGGGCTGCCGGAGCAATACAGGATCTCATCGCCCGGCCGCAGGTTCCCGGCCAGCGCAGTCGCGATCGCGTGCGTGCCGTTGACTATGATAGGCCGCACGAGCGCGGCCTCGGCGCCGAAAGCGTCCGCATAGACCTTGGAGATCGCGGCCCTCCCCTGGTCGTCATAGCCATAACCCGTATTCCAGGCGAAATGGCCGTCATTTACATGGTTCTTCTGAAAAGCCGAAAGTATCTTGTATTGGTTGAACGAGGCGATATCGTCAAAATGCGAGAACATCCCCGACGATTCCGCCTCGGCGTTTTCCACAATGTCCACGGTCTCCCCGTCTATCCCGAAGCGCGCGTACAGCAGCCCCTTCGTCACGTCATCCATTCCATGTCCCTTCCCTGCCAGGGCCCATTCGCCCAGGCTTCATTCGCCAATGCCGCCTCCGGGCGCTTCCGCACCGCCTTCGGGCACTCCTGCCGCCGCCCCGTCCGGGCCGCCGCCTTCGCCCTGCGGCCCCTCGGCCTTCGCCTTCATGCCCTCGAATTCCGTCTCCCATTCCATGCCCTTGACCAGATCGCGCTTCACGTTCTTCCGGTGGGCGGCATAGAGCTGCGTGGTCGTCACATTCTCATGATCAAGCAGGGCAGCCACGTCGAAGATCGAATTGCCCCGGCCGATCAGCGAAGTCGCCGCAGTCGCGCGCAGCTTGTGCGGGCTATACCCCGCATCGCGCGAGGTTTCAAGCGCAATGCTCGTGTACTTCTTGACAAGCTGCCGGATCTGCCGCTCCGTCATGCGCCCCCCCTGCAATGAAAGGAAAAGCGCGTCCCTGTCCTCCGGCGCCGCCGCGCCCCTGTCCGGCCGCTCCTCATCGATATATTCCCGCAATACCTTGAGCACGGAATTGTTCAGCGGCATTATCGACTCCTTGCCCCTTTTGCGGTATATCTTGAACTCGCCGCGGCTGAAATTGAACGAGCCCAGGTTCAGCTGCTGCAGCTCCGAAAGCCGGAGGCCGTAGGTCAGGAACATGACCAGTATGGCCTTGTCGCGCCGCCGCGTCTTCTTCCAGAACTCATACTCCTTCTTGGTGAGGGCCTCGCCCGTCGTCACCGCGTCGAGCATCCGCATGACCTCGTCGTCCTGCAGCGCCTTGATCTCCTTCTCCCCCGCCTTCGGAAGCTTGATCGGGTCAAAGCCGTCTGTAATATTCTTGGGTATCAGCTCGTCGCGGTACATGAACTTGAACAGCACGGAAAGCGACGAGCGCTTGCGCGCCAGCGACTTCCTGTCATTCTCGTAGATATAGACGGCATTCTCGCCTTCGACCTTGTACCTGCGGCAATATTCGATGAAATTATTGATGTCGGCCGCCTTTAGGCCCCGCAGATCCGCCAATGGGATCTCCCTCTCGGCCTTGGCCCCGGTCAGCCCGCTTTCCGCGATGAGATAGGCGAAAAAGAACTTGATGTCGCGCAGATAGGCAAGCCGCGTCATGGGCAGGACGTTCCCTTTCAGGTACGCATAATAGCCCCGCAGATACGCGGGCAGCCCTTTTTCGATCTCCTCGCACTTCTCGATGATCTCATTCTCTTTGACAATGATGTTGTCGGGCTTGCCGCTCTTGTTCGGGATGAGGACTACCCGTTTCTCTTTGCCCCGTTTAGGGGGGCCTCCGCCAATGTCGCTTTTATATGCCATATCGCCGCCTCTTCGCCCTCGCTCAGGTTGAACCACTGCACATCCGGGTAACGCCTGAACCATGTAAGCTGCCGCTTGGCGTAACGCCGGCTGTTGCGTTTTATAAGGCTGATCGCGTGATCCAGATCATATTCCCCACGCAGATGCCCGACGATCTCTTTGTAGCCTATCCCTTTTATGGAAATATTTCCATCGACAATGCCTTCGCTTGAATCCAGGGGCCCAGCCATGGCAATGCCTTCGCTCGAAGCCAGTGTCCCAGCCATGGCAATCCCGCCATCCAGTGCTGCCTCCGCTTCGGGCACGCCTCCTGCCATCTCCCAGACGCCGCTGCCATAGAGCCCCCTCACCTCTTCGACAAGGCCCGCGCCGATGAGTGCGTCGACGCGGCGCTCTATCCTCGAATACAGTTCCTCACGGTCGCGGGTCAGCCCTATTATGTGCGGGCAATAGCCGCCGAACGGCCTGAACGACTCGGAGAATGGCGCCACCGCCATGCTGCCCTCCAGGATCTCCAGCGCCCTGATCACCTTCTTCACATTATTGGGGTGGATACGGGCAGCCGCCTCTGGATCGGCGGCCTTCAGCCTGGCATGCAAAGCCTCCGGCCCAGCGCCGGCCGCCTCGGCCTCATACCTGCGCCGCAGCCCCGCGTCCTTCGGCGTGGCGGAAAAATCCATGTCGAATAATATGGCATTGACATAGAGCCCCGTCCCCCCGGCGATGATCGGCAGCACGCCCCTGCCCGCGATCTCCGCAATCCGCTCCCGCGCCATCGCCTGATACTCAGCCACAGAAAAGCCGCGGCTGGGATCGGCGAAATCTATCATATGATGCACCGCCCTGCGCCGCTCTTCCGCATCCGGCTTGGCGGTCCCGATATCCATGCCCTTGTAGATCTGCATCGAGTCGGCCGACACGATCTCCCCGCCAAGCCACGACGCCAGCTCGATGGCCACCTGGGTCTTGCCCACGGCCGTAGGGCCGACGACAGCTATGATTTTGATCTGCCCTGCGCCCACGCCCATAACCGCGGCCGCCTAGGCCTCAAGCACCACATTGTCGATCAGCCGCGTCTTGCCGGCATATACAGCGACAGCGCACAGCGCCCTGCCGTCCAGCATATCCAATGGCAACATGGTGTCCATGCCGGCCACTTCGATATAGTCGACCCTCAAAAGCGGCTCGCCCGACAGCACGGCCTTGATGCGGTTCTTTATGTGCCTGACATCGCGGCAGCCGCCGCCGCAGAGCTTGGCCGCTTCCGCCAGCGCCCTGTTGATCGAAAGCGCGGCGGCGCGTTCCTCGCCGCTCAGATAACTGTTGCGCGAACTCATGGCCAGGCCGTCCGCCTCCCTGACTATGGGCATGCCGACGATCTCCACATCCATATTGAAATCTTCGGCCATCCGCTTGACTACAGCCAGCTGCTGGGCGTCCTTCTGCCCGAAATACGCCCTGTCCGGCCCCGCTATGTTCAGCAGTTTCATCACGACCGTGCAGACCCCGCGGAAATGCCCCGGCCGCTTCGCGCCGCACAGCCCGTCCGTCATGGCCGCCAGATCCACATACCCGCAGAACCCGCTGGGGTACATCTCGCTGGCCGGCGGGCTGAAAATCACGTCAGCCCCCTCCTTCGCGCACATTGCGGAATCCCTGTCCAAATCCCTGGGATAGCGGCCGAAATCCTCATTCTCGCCGAACTGCATGGGGTTCACGAACACACTCACGACAACACGGTCATTGTCGGAAACCGCCTGCCTGATCAAACTCATGTGCCCCTCGTGCAGAAAGCCCATTGTCGGTACCAGGCCGACCGACAGGCCCTCCGACTTCCATTCCGCCACTGTCTTTTTCATACTGCTGACTGTCTGTATTGTTTCCATTGCTTAGCTCCCCTACTCCTGGCTGGCATACTGCTTCCGCAGCGCCTCGATGACCTCGGGGTCGATTTTGAATGTGTGCTCGGGGCCGGGGAAGGCCCCACTTTTGGTTTCGTCTATATAATCTTTGAATGCGCCCTTCATCAGGCTGCCGATATCGCAATACTGCTTCACGAACTTGGGCTTGTTGCCCGGATATATGGACAGCATGTCCTGATACACCAGGACCTGGCCGTCGCATGCGGCGCCCGCCCCTATGCCAATGGTGGGGATCTCAAGCATGCCTGTGATCAGCGCGGCCAGTTCGGCGGGCACGCACTCCAGCACGACAGCGAACGCGCCGGCCCGCTCTACCATCCGGGCGTCGTCTATCAGCTTCTCGGCGTTCGCCCTGTCCTTGCCCTGCACCTTGAAGCCGCCCAAGGCGTTGATGGACTGCGGCGTCAGCCCCAGATGGCCCATGACGGGTATTGACGCGGCCGTCACTGCCTCGATCTGCTTGCAGATATCCCGGCCGCCCTCCATTTTGACCGCGCCCGCGCCAGTCTCCTTCATGAAGCGCCCCGCGTTCGCCACCGCCTCATGCACCGTGGCCTGGTATGACATGAAGGGCATGTCCGCGACGACCATCGTCTCATCGCAGCCCTTCGCGACCGCCTTCGTGTGGTGGATCATCTCCTCCATCGTCACGGGCAGCGTATTGGCGTGCCCTAACATTACCATGCCAAGCGAATCTCCCACCAAGATGGCGTCAATCCCGCATGAATCCATTAATTTGGCTGTGGAATAGTCGTAAGCCGTCAGCATTGTTATCTTATCGCCTTTCGACTTCATCTCCCGCATGGAGACCGCTGTAGTTTTCATTCTTTCAACTCCTTTTCAAGTGCCGTGTAGTCGCGCTCCGGATGCTTCTCCTTCGCGACCCGCAGCAATTCCGCCGACAGCATACTGTACAGGCTGCGCGTCGGCTCGCCGAGGCAGCTGAAATGCTTCATGACAGTTTCCGTGTCGCCGCGCTCGACCGGCCCCGTCAATGCCCCGATTGGCCCTTTTGCGTATATATTCTCGGCGTTCCCCAAAAAAAGCTGCCCAGCCGCGCGCTGGACGAATTCCTCGTCAAGGCCGCATGAAGACAGCAGCTCCATGCCGGAATGCACCAGCGCGACGACGAAATTTGTGAGGAACACGGCCCCGGCATGGTAGGCGTTTTTCTGCTCCGCGCCTATTATCTCCGCCGGGTTGCCTAGAGAACGGAGGAAATCGCGCATCCCGGCCGCCGCCTCGCGGTCGCCGCTTTCGACGGTGAAGGACACCGCCCGCATGCGCTCGTGGAAATCCCATCGGCTGTTTACGGCAGCCATCGGATGGACCGAAAGGCCTGCCGCGCCCAGCCCGGAGATGCCGCTGAAGACATGCGAAGAAAGCGCCCCGCTGCAATGGCACACGCGCTTGCCTGATACATCCATCCCTTTGATCTGGCCCCAAACGCCCTCTATCGCGCCGTCCGGCACCGTTACGAAAACCGTGCCTGATGCTGCAAGCAGCCCCTCCAGCGTCCCGAAGGCCTCTGAGCCCGTGAACCGCGCGGCGCC
>JAIRSA010000224.1 GCA_031255695.1 Eubacteriales Family XIII. Incertae Sedis bacterium
AACTCCAGCCTGCCTGAGGTCAGGAGGGTCATAGTCGCCTACGGCGACAGGATCGCGTATGAGCCTACGCTGAGCGCGGCCCTGGATTCGCTGTTCGGCATAGGCTACCTCGACACGCCAGGCGGCGGGGCGGCGGCAAGCGCGGGCGGCGGCAGCGACGACATCGGCACGCTGAGCGCGGAGGAGCTTGCGCAGAGGGCCAGGGAGGCCTATGAGAATGCGCTGAGGGCCTCGCAGAACAGCGACTGGGCAGGCTACGGGCGTGAACTCAAGCAGCTCGAACGCTACCTGAACGAGCTTGCGCCTGTGGAAGAGGCCCCGCAGGAAGAGGTGCCGGAAGAGCCGAGCGTGGACACGATAAAATAGCAGCCGCGGCCGAGCGAGGCCGGCGCTGTGCGGGCAACAAGCGCGCCTGGGCAATGGGCGCTGCGTGGAGAATGGCGCAGCCGGGCGAGAACGGCGCTGTATGGGCAATAAGCGCGCCTGGGCAATGGGCGCTGTGTGGAAAATAAGCGCGCCTGGGCAATAGGCGCTGTGTGGACAATGGGCGCGGCCGGATACCGGGCGCGCCCAAATAACAACAAAAACAATAAACGCAAAGGAAGATGAGATGCTTGATATAAAAAGGATCAGGGAAGATTATGCAAATGTCAGGGACAGCATCCTGAAGAGGGGGCGCGGTGACTACGGCCTAGAAAACGTCAAGCGGCTAGACGAGGAGCGCAGGCGCGTCATCGTTGAGCTGGAGGGCATGAAAAACCGCCAGAACACCGCATCCAAGCAGATCCCGCAGATCAAGAAGGAGGGCGGCGACGCCGCCCCGATCCTTGCAGAGATGAAGGCGCTCTCGGAGTCCGCGAAAGAGCTGGGCGCCAAGCTGCTTGAGATCGAAGACGAGCTGAAGCTCGCCATACTGTCCGTGCCGAACACGCCGGCGGAGTCCTGCCCTGTGGGCGGCGACGAGAGCTTCAACGCCGAGATCAGAAAATGGGGCGAGCCGCGCAGCTTCGGCTTCGATCCGTTGCCCCACTGGGACATCGGCGCCAGCCTGGACATACTGGATTTCGAGAGGGCCGCCAAGATATCCGGCTCCCGGTTCACGGTATACAAAGGGGCTGGGGCAAAGCTTGAGCGCGCGCTTGTGAATTTCATGCTGGATCTGCATACCGGGGAGCATGGGTATACGGAAATATTGCCGACATTCATGGTGAACCGGGATTCGATGACAGGCACGGGCCAGCTGCCCAAGTTCGAAGAGGACATGTTCCTGATACCCTCGCGCGATTTTTTCCTAGTCCCCACAGCGGAAGTCCCGCTGACTAACCTCCACAGGGACGAGATCCTTGATGAAGGGGCGCTGCCGATATACTACACCGCCTACACCCCCTGTTTCAGGAAGGAGGCGGGGTCGGCCGGCCGGGACACGCGCGGGCTGATCAGGCAGCACCAGTTCAACAAGGTCGAGCTGGTCAAATTCACGAAGCCAGAGGATTCGTACGGGGAGCTTGAGTCCCTGCTCGCGGCGGCGGAGGAGGTGCTGAAGCGTTTGGGGATACCATACAGGGTCGTGCGGCTTTCGACGGGCGACATCGGCTTTTCGTCGGCGTCCACCTATGATATAGAGGTGTGGATGCCGAGCTACGGCAGGTATGTCGAGATCTCGTCGTGCAGCAACTTCGAGAGTTTCCAGGCCAGAAGGGCGGGGATAAGGTACAGGGACCAGAAGACGGGCAAAACCGAGTTTGTGCATACATTGAACGGTTCAGGGCTGGCCGTCGGCAGGACTGTCGCGGCGATACTGGAGAACTGCCAGCAGGCCGACGGCGCCGTGGACGTGCCGGAAGCGCTCAGGCCCTTCATGGGCATGGACAGGATAGAGGCGGGCGCCAGGCAGCAGCGCTGATCAAGCGGCGGCAGGCGCCAGGCAGCAGAGATGATCAAGCGGCGGCCACGCCCTGCTTATGCTGAGGCGGGTGCCGCATCGAATACATTGACGGAATTATTTGACATGAGGCGATATTTGTTCTATAATTGCTATACAGGGGGAGACACCAACATAATAGGCACTGCCGGTTATTTGACACGGATTTTGGAAAAGGTGGGCTGCAATTATGAAGGAGTACAGAAAAGCCGTAGCGTTTATGCTTGCATTGGCCATGTGCATCACGGCGTTTCCGCCGACTGTCTTTGCCGATGGCGCGGCCCCTGTCGGGGCGGGCGACGGCATATCTCAGCAAACGGCGCCGCCTGACAGCGCGGGCGTCGGCAAATCTACCAACAAACGTTACCTGATGGACGGCGTGCCTGTCAGCGACAGGCAGAGAGGGCTTTTCGCCGGGGATTTCGATGCGCCGCACGAGGGCTTCATAGTCCGCATGAAAGAGCAGGGGGGCTGGGCGCCCATGGCGCTGCGCAGGCTTGCCCCACTTGGCGCGGGGCTTGAAGAGCTCGCAGACGGCGCCTACAAAGCGGACAGCGTCGAAGAGGCCGTCAAGTTCGCGGACGGCGCCAATCTCGATCAGATAGAATTCATTCAGCCAAACTACAGCTATCATATACTCGACAGCGGGCTAGCCGAGATCAACGACCCAGGGTATCAGGAACAATGGGGCTTCAAACCCAATCCGGGCGCCAACGTAGAGGCGGCCCTGCGCAAGGGCTTCCGTGGCGGCGGCTCCAGGATCGCCGTCCTGGATACGGGGATCATGCTGGAACACCCGGATTTCGCCGGGGCGGACATCTCTGCCTACAGCGTATTTTCGGATCCTACTACGGCCGACAACAACAATGGCGGCAGCAACGGGCATGGCACGATGGTGAGCGGGGTCATTTCCGCGCAGGCCGGCAACAATATAGGCATCGCGGGCGCTGCGGACAGGGCTTCGCTGATTTTTGTCAAAATCGTGAGCAGGGGGCACTGCACCACAGCGGAGATCATAAAAGGGATCACCCGCTCGATTGATGAAAAAGCGGATGTGATCAGCATCAGCCTTGGGATCACCCGATCAGCGGTGGACAATGCGCTGAAGGCAGCTTTTGACAATGCCGAGGGCAAGGGGATCATATCGGTGTCGGCGACAGGGAACTATAATGTAGGCTACGGCGATGCCGGCAAGAAATGGATCTGCCAGCCTGCCAGATACGACAGCGTGATTGGCGTGGGGGGCAGCACGGTTGTCGGCGGCGAGGCCGCGGTGGCCGATTTTTCCCAGCGCACGGCCGTAACGGCGATCGCCCCTGGAAGGAACGTATACGGCATAAGCATTGGAAATGACGGATATGTAAAACGGGATGGGACATCATTCGCGGCGCCCATAGTCGCCGCCATGGCAGGCATAGCCAAGAGCGTGAGCAAGAGCATCACGAGGGCGGGCTTTGAGGCCCTGCTGGCCGCCACATCCAACAACTTCAACACGCCGGGCGGGTTCGACTCCGACATCGGCTACGGGCTTGTAGATCTGGATCTGTTCACGGAATACCTTACCACGCGCTATGCCATAACATATGTGGGCGATGGGCCGATGCCGGAGCCGGCGTATTATTATGTCACGAGCGGGGCAGTGGAGCTGGCGCCAAGCCTTGAGCGGCCAGGCTATATCTTCCTCGGCTGGTACGACAATCCGGAGGGCGAGGGCAGGCCGGTGAGCATGATACCGAGCGGCGCAGTACTCGAAAAAACCTTCTATGCAAAATGGGAGAGCACGACTACGGAACCGGGGATTATCACGGAACCTGGGGT
>JAIRSA010000066.1 GCA_031255695.1 Eubacteriales Family XIII. Incertae Sedis bacterium
CGAAAGAACGTGCAGGAAGCGGATCTGTTACTCGCGCTGACCCGGCTGGATATAAGCAGCAAAACGTCCGAGGCAATGGAAACGCTGGCAAAGACAAAGGTTTTCGTTATGCGGCAATCGGGAGAGAAAATGCCGCTCATGGCAGGGCAGGCCGTGCTCAAATACCTGGACGGCCCTGTGCAGGAACCCCCCTTGGAGACGAAGCTGGGATATTGGTGGTCAAAAATACAAATCCCTATGCCCGATTCCCTGCGCGACTTCCCCAATCGGTTTTATGGCTACCATATGAGGCTTTTTTCGCTTTTCCCCCATTGGGGCGACGTGTCCCTGCAGACTGTCCGCTGGGACGACGAGGTTAATCACGCCCAGGGGCTGATCATGCGCCAGATTGCCCGGCGGGCAAGGCCATTGCCGCCCGGGGCCTCGGTCAATTTTATGGCCTCCCTGCGCTCCTTGACGCCGGACGCGGCGGAGGATGCCTTGCTGGCGGTTACGGAAGCGTGGGAGCGCGGCCTTTTGCGCCCCGGCGTTGCGGATATCGCGTTTTTGGACTGGGATGCCACCTCACAGCCCTCAAATCTGGCGGCTTTGGCGGCGGCGATGGAGGGCGTCGCGGCGGACGGGCTGCTGTCAGTGGCCTGGCCGCTTCTGGACGAACTCATTGGCGCTTCATTGAAAGCGCCTAGGCTGATAGCAGGTACGGCCGAACTGGCCGAGCTGGCGCTGGCATTATTCCCGGAGGTGCAGGCGGCAATCGAAAAAGGGCTTGCGGACAGCAGCGCCCTGGCATTGCCGAATATCCGCGCGCTGGCGGCCCGCAGTGGCGCCTCGCGTGCCGTGCTTGCGGCGAAAACGCTGGCGGACAAGCTGCCGTTTGCGGAGCCGCTTAAGGAAGCCCCCGCCGCACCCGCGATGGAAACGCCCTTTGACGAGGTATGGCCTCAAGATCAAAAAACGGCGCGGCTGATCGAGGACGGTGTGAGCGTCGCTGTCACTTGGGCGCGGGAGGATAAAAAGCAGTTCCTATTTACCTTGGCACTGCCGGGGATATCAGACCGCGTGTTTCAGATTGTGAACGTGGGCTGGTATTACGATATGGAATCCGAGGGGCAATGCCAGGCTAACGAGGCGGCGCCTGGCGCGGACACATTTGTGGGCGGCAAAGAAAATCAAGTCTGGCTGCATTGGGATGAGGAAAAGGGAACCATGGCGATCTGCGCCCATCGAAACTGGGTGGGCGGCAAAGACGGCCCCCTTGAACGTGGAGGGAGGCCCGTGCCGCCGCTGCCACTTTCCCTGCTGACGGTCCTTGTCGGCCTGCTCGCCCAGGACGGCGACGCTGTGTACTACGCGCCCCGATTGCTGCGGCAGTTCATCGATAATGGGCAGATCGACGCCAATGTCATACGAAGGGCGGCGCAGACGCTGCTGCAAAGCCCCGCCGTCAGCCCGGCCAAGCTGGCGCGTAGCCTTGAACAAGACATCAAGCTGCTGCCTGTGCTTTTGCCGCTGCTCACTGAAAGTGTAAAGACCGCGGGGGTACTGGCCGCGACGGAGAAAAAGCCGCCGGTCTGGATCAACCGCATCCTTGACATTGCCCTGCGCTATGCGCCGTATCTGGACGAGGCCGCAAAACGGGGGCTGATTACGGCAGAGGACGCAAAATGGGCAGGCCTGGCCGAGATCGCGTCGTCGAAGGCGAAATCCACCGCAGTCACAAAGGCGCAGAAGCTATTGGCATTATTGGGGGCGGCAGAATAAAGGCGAAGCCCGGATGCCGGATTCACACAAAACTATGGAAACGGGCAATAAAGTGCGCTATAATGGTTCTGGCTATATATGGAGGATGGAATGCTTGAGAAGAAGACGGTTACAGTGAATGGCGCTGTTGTGGAGTTCGAAGGGGGGCAGAGCCTGGCGGATTTTTTGGATGGGCAGGGCTATGATCAGCGTGTGATAGTGATCGGCCTGAACGACACCATAGTCCCCAAGTCGAACTATCACAGCGTCATCCTTAAAGACAATGACGTATTGGACGTGCTTAATTTTGTGAGCGGCGGCTGAGAGGCCGGCTGGGCGTTGGCTGAGCGGCGGTTGTGTGCGGCGGGCGTTGGCTGAATGCCACGCCGGCTGTGTGTGGCGGCTGTGTGCCGCTGCGCGTCGGTTGAGGCCGGCCGGGTGTTGGCTGAGCGCTGGTTGTGTGTGGCGGTCGAGGTTAGTTGTGCGTCGGCGGTTGTGTGCGGCGGGCGAGGTTAGCTGTGCGCCGGCCGGGCACCGCTCTGGCTGCAAGGGGGCAGTAATGGAAAACGGAAACGACAGGCTTATACTGGGCGGGCATGAGTTCACGTCCCGCTTCATACTAGGATCGGGCAAGTATTCGCTGAAGCTGATCAGGGCGGCGGTCGAGAACGCCGGCGCCCAGATGATCACGCTGGCGCTGCGGCGCGCCAATCCCGGCGGCGACGAGAATATACTGGATTTCATCCCGCCCGGCGTCACCATCCTGCCTAACACATCGGGGGCCCGCAATGCGGAAGAGGCGGTGAAGATCGCGCGGTTCGCGCGTGAGCTCGGCTGCGGCGATTTTGTCAAGATCGAGGTGATCCGCGACACGAAATACCTGCTGCCCGACAACTATGAGACGATCAAGGCGACCGAGGCCCTTGCGAATGAGGGCTTTGTCGTGATGCCATATATGCACCCGGATCTGAACACGGCGCGTGACCTGGTGGACGCGGGCGCGGCCTGTGTCATGCCGCTTGCCGCGCCCATCGGCTCCAACCGGGGCCTGCAGGCGCGCGAATTCATAAAGATACTGATCGAGGAGATAGACCTGCCGGTCATAGTGGACGCCGGTATAGGCAGCCCGTCCCAAGCCTGCGAGGTAATGGAAATGGGGGCTGCGGCCGTTATGGCGAACACGGCCATAGCGACGGCCGGGGATGTGCCGGCCATGGCGGAGGCGTTCAGGAAGGCGATAGAGGC
>JAIRSA010000021.1 GCA_031255695.1 Eubacteriales Family XIII. Incertae Sedis bacterium
CTGGGCGGTCTGGGCGGGCGGCTGGGCGATCTGATGGCTGAGTTGACCGGGAGGACGGCAGGGCGGCCGACTGAGCTGTCCGGGCAGACGGCTGGGCGATCTGGTGACCGATTGGCCCGCCCGGACGGCAGGGCGGCCGACCGGCAGCCCGCCGCCAAACCCAATTCCGGAATCGTTTTTGCCCGGCGCGGTAGTATCGATAGACAGGTTTTCCTTACGTTTGTTTACATGAGTCGAATATCTGGCCATAAAGGTAAAATTACTTGTCAAAACGGCGAATGAATACGCTCAAGCCCGAAAAACCAACGAAAAGCACGAATATAGCGTGTGATTATATTAAAATACATAAATTTTTATAAAAAAAGTCAAAAAAACGCTTGCACAACGGCTGAATATATGGTATTTTATATATGTAAGACAAACGAGATGTAATGAATGCACATAATTACATCGAATGTCAAGCCAACCCGCAAACCACATCGATAAATGCGATAACTAAACGACTAAATGACGAAGCGGGGGTTTAGGGGGAGTAACTGGTTCAAAGAGGGAATGGGATATTACCGACGGTATAGCGCAGGCGGCGTAAGGGACGCAGAAGCGGATATCGGATGTAATAGGTGTCCATGAATGCGCCGGATTGGGGCCGGTGCAGACAGGGCGCAGGCCAGCAGAAGGTGGCGAATATGGGCGCCGCCGGATGGGGCCGGAACTACAGCAGACCAACAACAGACCAACAGCAAACACACAATTTTAGAGGGCCGCTATTTATTGCAGCAGCTTTATGGCATGGATTTGAACCGAGGGCCGGGTGGGGACGGTGCGGTGAAAACGAGAGATATGCCGTTTAGGGAGGAGCGATGCGATAAATCAGCGGTTTTCTATTGTCCTCTGCAACCGGCGCCCTCCCTTTTCAAACAGCCCCTAACTATGTTGCGGCCGGCGGGCGGGGCGGGTGCCCTTGAAGGAGCAGCTGATGGCGCCGTGCGGGCAGCTGCCGGTGCATTTGCCGCACCTTATGCATTCTGTGCCGTTGGGCTTTTCCGTGGGATCGGCGCCCATGGGGCAGACCTTCCTGCATGTGCCGCAGGAAACGCATTTTTCCGCGTCTACAGACATGCGGTAGAGCGAAATCCGGTTAAAGAGCCCATAGACAGCCCCTAGGGGGCATAGATATTTGCAGAAGAAGCGGTGAGATGCCATGGAAAGCAGGACGACGGCTATGCATATGGCGAGCTTCAGGCTGAATATCCAGCCGATGAGCGGGTGCAGGGCAGGCTGCGCGGCGAGCACGGGCCCCGCGCCCATGAGCATGCCTGCCGGGCATATGTATTTGCAGAACCACGGTGCGCCGAAGCCGAAGCGGTCGAGGGCGAACAGGGGCAGGAGTATCACGGGGAGCAGCAGGATCGCGTATTTCAGGTGCCTGAACATGGGATGCGCATATGTCTTGCCGAGGAAGCGGCCCGCCGCCGGCCAACGCCGCCCTATCTGCGCGGCGGGGACGTACAGCAGCTCTTGCAGCAGCCCGAAGGGGCACAGGAAGCCACAGACCAGCCTGCCGAAGGCCGCGCCGAACAGGGTAAGGAAACCGGCCGCATAGAAGCCGGATCTGAACGAAGGGTCGCCCAGGCTGTTCTGCAGCGTGCCCATGGGGCATGAGCCCAGCGCGCCGGGGCATGCGTAGCAGTTCAGGCCGGGGGCGCAGATGTGTTTGAACCCGCCGCTGTAGACCTGGCCGGTCATGAAGCCTGGGAAATTCGCGTTTGTAAGTATGGTAAAGATGGACTGTATCCATTTCCTTCTTGAATTCAAGGCGCTCACCCGATGCCGATGCATTCGAGGCACAGCCTGATCGCCTTGCCGAAGGCTGACTGCGCCTCCCCGTTGAAAATCCCGGCGGACAGCAGTATCAGCGCCAGCAGCAGGGCAAGGTATGGGATTGGGTGTCTCTTGGCCATTGCGGCAGCCTCCATTGCCGATTGAAAGTGTGGCGAATATTCAATAGCCGCCGTAGCGCCCGCCGGCCGCCTATGCAGCGGCGCCAGCCTGCGCCGCCGTCCTGCGCCATGCTGCACCTGCCTGCGCCGCCCCGCGCCATCGTGCGCCGGCCTTCGCCGTAGCGCCCGCCGGTTGCCTATGCAGCGGCACCAGCCGCCGCATTCCTGGCTATTCAGCCGACACGGCTATTCCGCCTCCCTGCTGTGCTCTTCGTAGTAGTTGACTATATCCAGCGCGGCGTCGAGATGTTCCGCGTATCCCGGGCCCAGCGCGCCGATGATCTGCTCGGATATAAGGTTGCCGCCATTGTCCACTATTATGCTTGTCGGCACATAGCCGGACGTGATCACGGCCAGCAAGTTTTCTGTCGGGATGACGTTTGTCGCGAATGGCAGGTATTCGTCCGCAAGCTGCGCGGCCACCTCATTGGCGACCCCGTCGTCGATGATCGTGAGGAAGGTGACATCGTCGCCGTATTTGTCGTAGAGCGCCTGGAAATCCGGCAGTTCGTCACGGCAAGGCTCGCACCATGTAGCCCAATAATTGATGAAGGTCAGCTTCTTCTCGCCCAGGATGCTTTCGCTGACGCTGTTGTCGTCCAAGTCCCTTGTAGTGAACTCGCCCAGCCGCCCGAAGCCGTAAAGGCCGCGCGGGTCTTCAGGAAGGGCTTCGTCCTCGCCTCCCATCCCGCCGCCTGCGCCGGACGCGATGAAAATGGCTATGCTGGCCACAAGAAGCACGATGATGCCTGCGGCGATCAAAATTTTGGTTTTCATGACTGCCTCCATTCGCATTTCCGCCCTGCACTGCCCGGCGCTTCCGCACGCCAGGCCGAAAATAGTGCCTGGAGTAAAAAGATTGTTAAATTTTATACTAGTCAACGTAAATTATAGCATAAGAAAATGAAAATGACAAATAAAATTGACGCCGAGGCGGAAAATAATAAAAATAAACGAAAAATAAACCGCCTCTCCTTTGACAAGCAGCGATGTTTTATATATAATATAAGAAAGCGATTGTATTCCAACGCTTCGGCGACAAATCGGCCGCGAAGACGCCGTGATTTTAGTCGGAGAACAGAATATAAGGAAGTGCGGACGGCTGCGGTGCCGGGAACGGCGCGTGGAGCCGGATTTTCTGTTACAGATGGCGAGGGAGCCAGAGAATGAAGACAGGTAAGAGCCCCAAGGAATTTATAAAGCGCTACATTTTTTCGGAAAATTTTTCTCTGGAAGCAAGGATGATAAACATGATCTGCCTGCTTGGCATGGGCGCCGCGCTTATCGCCACTTTCACGCGCGTTGCCATGAAGGCCGAGCCTGCCCTGATAATCGTCATGGGATGCATCGTGGTTTCGATCGCCATGTTCATGTTCATGTGCAACCGCATGCGCTTTTACCGTCCGGGCGTGTGGATCGTCCTCATAATGCTGGGCGACATCCTTTTCCCGACTGCCCTGTTTTTCCTCGGCGGCGCGGACAGCGGCATGGCAGCATATTTCGTCGTCAGCATAAGCGCCATATTCTTCATATCGCACGGCATTGCCAGGGTCACATTGCTTATTACCAATATAATATGGGTCACGGCCTGCTACTACATCGCCTATCTGTATCCGGGGACTGTGGCCGAGCTTGGCAGGATGGACCAGACGCTGGACAATATCCAGTCGTTCATCGTGTCCGGGCTTTTTGTGGGGCTTCTCCTGCTGTTCCAGAGCAATATATACAAATCCGAAAAGCGCAAGGCGATGGTCGCCGGCGATGCCCTCATCCGACAGGACAGGCTGCTGCATACCGTAAACGAGGCGGCGTCCATACTGCTCACCACTGAGCAAGGCGAGTTCACGCATGCCCTGAGCCGGGGCATGGAGATGATGGCCCGCGATCTCAGCGTGGACCGTGTGTACATATGGAAAAATATAACAATAGACAATATCCTGTACTATATACAGATATTCGAATGGACCGACGAGAATGGCAAGGACTGGGACAAGACGGTCAAGGCCATGGAAAAATTCCCGTATATCAAGAGCATACCGGAATGGGAGGCCAAGCTGGAACGCGGGGAATGCATAAGGGGGCGCCTGTCCAGCCTGTCGGAGAACGAGCAGGCCCGCCTGGCGCCGTACGGGGTCAAATCCATATTGGTCGCCCCGGTCTTTCTGCAGGAAGGCTTCTGGGGCTTTGTGAGTTTTGACGACTGCCATACGGAACGCGACTTTTCGGACGACGAGGTGAGCATACTCCGTTCGGGCAGCCTGCTCCTTGCAAACGCGATAACGCGCAACGAGAGCGAGCGCATACTGGAAAACCGCCTGAAGCAGCAGGAGGTCATGTCCACCATATCCCAGGGCTTCATATCCTATGGGGGCATCGATCTGCGCATCAACAGCGCGCTCCGCGAGATCGGCGAGTTCATTGGCACGACATGCGTCAGGATCATAACGGCGGAAGCCGGCGCCGAGGACGGCAGCGAGGCGGAGGACGGCTTCGATGAGCTCTCCTGGCGGGTCACGGACGATGTGCGGGACGCATCCGAAAGGCTGGGGATCGATAGGATAGCGAACAGCAGCTCGCCGGAAGAGATGCCGGGCGGCGGCGCCGAACTGATCATACATTACGGGGAAGGGCGGACGGAGCCCCAGTACGCGGCCTTCGAGGCGGCTGGCCTGAAGGCATTCATATGGGGGCCGCTCTACGTGGAGGGCAGATATTGGGGGATGCTCAGCGTGGAGGATTGGGGCACATCGCGGCGGTGGACGGAGAGCAATCTCCAGCTTGTCAATATGGCGAGCAGCGCTATTGCCGGGGCCATATCGCGCGAGCTGATGGAGCGTGAGCGGGCGGCCGCATTGGCGCAGGCCGTGCAGGCCAGCAAGGCCAAAGGCGATTTCCTGTCGAACATGAGCCATGAGATGCGGACGCCGATGAACGCCATCATAGGCATGACATCGATAGCGCGCTCGTCCAGCGAGATGGAGAGGAAGGACTACTGCCTCAACAAGATCGAGGACGCATCGACCCATCTGCTGGGCGTCATAAACGACATACTGGACATGTCCAAGATAGAGGCCAACAAGCTTGAGCTTTCAGAGGTCGAGTTCGGCTTCGAGAGGATGCTCCAGAAGGTCGTGAATGTAGTCAATTTCCGTGTGGACGAGAAGAACCAGGATCTGATCGTGCATATCGACAACAGCATACCGCGCTATCTCGTGGGCGACGACCAGCGCCTGGCCCAGGTCATAACGAACCTTCTCAGCAATGCGGTGAAATTCACGCCTGAGAACGGCAGCATCAAGCTCAAGGCCGAGTCCGTGAAGAAAGAGGGCAATGTGTGCACGATCAAGATCGAGGTGTCCGACACGGGGATAGGCATCAGCGAGGATCAGCTGCCGCGGCTGTTCACATCGTTCGAGCAGGCGGAGAACACCACTTCGCGGAAATTCGGCGGGACCGGGCTAGGGCTCGCCATATCCAAGCGGATCGTCGGGCTCATGGGCGGCGAGATCGGGGTCAAGTCGAAGCGCGGCAAGGGCACCACTTTCGCGTTCGCCATCAGCCTGAAAGAGGGCTCGGAGAAGCCGCAGCGCAGCCAGCTGTATTCCACTGCCAGCTGGAAGAACCTGCGCATACTGGCGGTCGACGACGCCGAGGCCACGCGGGAGTATATAGCGGATATAACGCGGCAGTTCGGCGCATTGTGCGACGTGGCGGCCGGCGGCGAGGAAGCGCTGGAGATCATAAAAGAGAACGGCAAGTATGACATATATTTCGTGGACTGCAAGATGCCGCATATGGACGGGATAGAGCTTGCCACGCACATAAAGGAGCTGCACGGCATCGATCCGCCGACGATAGTCATGATATCGTTCACGGACTGGAGCTATATCGAGGACGAGGCAAAGGAAGCGGGCGTCACGAAATTCCTAGGGAAGCCCATATTCCCGTCCGACATAAGCGACTGCATAAATGAATGCATGGGCAACGGCAATATTGTCGAGGCGGAGAGCGCCGATGGCGAGCCGGACTGCTTCAAGGGCTACCACATGCTGCTCGCCGAGGACATCGACATAAACAGGGAGATCGTGCTGGCCCTGCTCGAACCGACGGAGGTCGAGATAGACTGCGCGGAGAACGGTGCTGAGGCCCTTCAGATGTTCTCCGACAACCCGGAACGCTACGACATGATCTTCATGGACGTGCAGATGCCGGAGATGGACGGCTACGAGGCCACGCGGCGCATACGCGCGCTCGGCACACCTGCCGCCGCGCTCATACCCATAGTGGCGATGACGGCGAATGTCTTCCGTGAGGATATCGAGAAGTGCCTCGCGGTGGGCATGAACGGCCACGTCGGCAAGCCGCTCGACTTTGAAGAGGTGCTGAATGTGCTGCGCCAGTATTTCTCCGGCAAGAACGTGCCGGAGCCAGGCGTGTTCGTGCAGCCTGGCCAGCTTGAGCCCGGCTTAGAGGAAGGCGGGGGCGCCGAAGCGGCGCCAGGCGGCATGGCGTGGGCATATGGGTTCGCGTGGAGCCACGAGCTGGAGACCGGGAACGCGGAGATCGACGCCCAGCACAAAGAGCTGTTCCGGCTGACCAGCGATCTCGTGGATGCCTGCGTCAACGACCATAGCCCAGAGGTGCTGGGGAAGGCGCTGGAGTTCCTGGCCTCGTACACAGTGCGGCATTTCGAGGACGAGGAGAGGCTGCAGCTGGAGTACGGCTTCCCCGACTACGAGAGGCACAAAAAGATCCACGACGATTTCAAAACGACCGTCGGCGAGCTTATCGCGGAGTATAAAGAGGTGGGGTCCACAGACGACCTGATCCATAAGGTGCATTCGGTCATAATACATTGGCTGGTGCAGCATATCAAAGGCGAGGATTCGAAGATCGCCATCCATATACGCAAGGTCAAGCAGCAAGGGCAGTCCGCCGACACGTCTGACGCCGTCGGGATGTAGGGCGTAGGCGTTTTCTTCTTGTGCCAGCGACATTATGCAATTTCATCTATTGACTTTGTGGCGGGGCGCCCATATAATGTTAATATGAAAACTGCCCTTTGGCAGCTTCGTACGGCGTGGTCTGGGTCCTGCGCAATGTGAAACTGTGAACCTCGTCAGGTCCGGAAGGAAGCAGCGATAAGCGG